>JAIRNN010000117.1 GCA_031257995.1 Spirochaetaceae bacterium
CTCACTAACCGGGCGCTCCAAGTCCTCAGTGACAGATGTTTCCTTTCTGTCTTTTGGGTGTTTTTCTTCGTAACGATCAGAACCTCCGGGGAAAAACGCTCATAATACGCATAGCTGCCACCGGCATAAACTTTCCCTGTGTTAAGCGGACTTAAGCAGTTCCAGCAGCTTGTCAAGATTCTTATGTTCCCTCGCCCCAAACCAAAAGGCAACAGCTTCACCGCCCTCGTGATCAACAGCCCGCCGCAGCCAGATTTGACGCTTCTTATCATGATAAAAACGCCGCATTCCGTCCGTTTCTACGCGAATCCTGATGTTTTTATGGGATTCGGGACAGCCTTTGTTCGCCTGTTCTATCATTTCCTCTTTTTTTAATTCTTTTATAACGGTATCGGCGCTTGCGCCTCATTCCCGCGCTGCCGCCCGTTTGATTATGGCTTTTTTTGTATCGGGCTTACAGCCGTTACCGCCGTATTCCGCGTAAAATGTTTTATGGGAACAGGATGAGATTATTACAGGCATACCGCTTTTTACCGTTTGAAACGCCATACTTGCGGACATATTCACTTCCGCTGAAAGGACATTTTAATGCTGCCGCTGCCATAACTTCTCCCCTTAAAAGTTTCCAATATAGTATATCCCCTTCTATAATAATAAGTCTAGCACATTATCCATATTTCAAGGTTCTGGAAGGAAAGCACCTCAAGGGCTTCCCGGTTCAGCCGTTCCACGTTTTCCCCTTACGGGGGAATAGAAAATTGAAAATGATCTGATTGTGAATACTGCGCGTTCTATTACCATAATTTTCCCTTTTCCATTATCCATTCGCGCAGCGGCGCCCTCCTTTTTATATTATTTTAGCAGAAGTACGCTATATGCAAAACGCCCTGTTTATGGTATAGTTGAGGCAAGAGGACAAACATGAGTGTTTTTAAGGAAGAAATCACGCTGGAAAACGCCAGTGACAAAGTGAGGGTTGAATGTGGAATGCTCAAAGAAATCCGTGCGGTTACGCTGGAGGCTATGCCCGATACCGGGGCGTGGACGCTGGTTATCAACGAGGGTGTCCGGCAAAAGCTGGGGCTTGCCATTGAGGAGACGGCGGAGTCGACACTGGCAGACGGCAAAACGGATACCTACGGCATAACGGAAGGGGTGAAAATTCGGTGGAAGAACCGTAGCACGGTGCATCCCGCCGTGGTGGTTCCCAACGCGAAAGACATCCTCTTGGGCGCGTTGCCCCTTGAGGCGATGGATTTGATGGTTGACCCGGTAAACGAACAACTGGTCGGGGTTCACGGCGACCAGCCCTTGCATGTCCTTTATAGCTTGTAAATGCCAATATTGCCGGGGACGGGGTATTCCCTACGGGGAATGGAAAATGATATAATTTTGAAGACTGCGCGTTCTATTACCATAATTTTCCATTATCCCCTTTATCCCCTTTCCATTTTCAATTCCCCGTAGGGGCCGTGGGGGAGACTTCCCACTGTCAACAAATTAAGCAAATAAAAGGCCCACAGATTTCCCAGATTGCACAGATTTTTTGTTTGGAAACCTTTCTTAAATCTGTGAAATCGGTGTAATCTGTGGACAAAATTCTTAACTTGTTGACAGTGGGAGACTTCCCCTTTTCCCTTTATATTCCCTTTCCATGCCGGAGGGCCTGCTCTAGGCTGGAGCGGCCGGTGGGTTTCGGGAGCGCGGTGTTGTGAAGAAACATCCCCCCCCCCCCAATCCCCTCCATTCTGGGGGAAACACCCCGCCTCCATTTTCCATTCGCGCAGCGCGTAGGGGGCAAGACGGCTTGCGCCAAACCGCCGTTCAGGGTAAACTAACGTGTATGGCAATAACCCCGTTTGACACGGCTTGTGTGATAATTATTCTACTCGTCGCGATACGCGCCTCGCTTCGCGGCCTTGTTGCGGAAGTGGCGGGGACGGCTTCTCTCGTTTTGGGGGTCTTGCTGTCGGCGCTGTTCTTCGACGAGGGGGCCGCTTTCATTCGGGAGCGCGGCTTTGTTACGATGGCGGTCGTTCCCGAAATGATCGCGTTTGCCGCCATCTTCATCGCCGTGTTCATCGCGGTCAAACTGGTCGAGGGCATCTTGAAAGACATTATACAACGGATTTCGCTCTCCGCCATCGACCATCTTCTGGGGTTCTTTTTTGGTATCGCCGAGGCCCTTGTGGTGATCGTGGCGATCATGGCAATCATCAATGTGCAGCCGCTTTTTGACAAGAGCATCGTGCTGGACGGCAGTGTTTTCGCGCGTTTCTTGATGCCGAATGCCGAGGCGTTGCGGCGGGGAGTGTTGGGCCTCAATGTTTGAAAACATCATCGCGCAGGATGCGGCGGCGCAGATCGCGTTCGACATAGAGCGGCGGGCAATTCCCCCGTCGATCCTGTTTCAAGGACCGCCGCTGTCGGGCAAGGGGGCCTCGGCGCTGGAGGCGGCGCGGGTGTTTTCCTGTAGCGCCGAGGATGCTCCCTGGGGATGCGGCTGCGAACACTGCGCGCGCCACAGGCTCCTCTCCCATCCCGACCTCTTGGTTACCGGGCGGCGGCCCTTTCTGCCGGAGATAAACGCCGCGAAAGAGGCTTTCTTCCGGGAATCCCTGCCCACGACCAAGACGCTTTTTGTTCGCGCGGTGAAGAAGCTCCTCCTCCGGTTTTCGGCGGTGCTGGCGGAAGGGGATACCCGGCTCTCCAAGATAAACGGGCCGCTCGAAAATATCAACGGCGATCTGGAAGAATGGGCGGCGGAAGCCCTGCAAACAGAAAAAAGCGAGAAAGAGGCGGAATCGTTCTTGAAGCTTACCTGCGCGATCATCAAAAACGCGGTCAAGCTGGATGCGGAGGGCATCACGGACACGATTCCTGTTTCTCATATCCGGGCCGCGTCGTACTGGCTGCACACCGCCCCGGCCGGGAACAAAAAAGCGCTCATCATCGAAAACGCGGAGAGGATGCAGGATGCCGCGCGGAATTCCCTGTTAAAGACGCTTGAGGAGCCGCCCAAAGACGCGGTTATCATCCTGACGAGTGCTCATCCCAAGATGCTGCTTGCCACGATTCTCTCCCGTGTGCGGCCCTACACGTTTGTTCAGCGGAGCGCGAGGCGCGAGGCGGATGTTCTTCGCCGGGTGTTCCGAGAAAAAACGATCGCGGAAAGCGCGGGGTCGCCTCTTTCCGATTATTTTGAACGGTGTTCCGGCGTTTCTCAAAAAAGCCTCGGAGCAAGCGCGGCATTGTGGGTCGCGTCCGCTGCTGCCGCCGCCGTTCTAGTGTTAAAGAAAACACACGGCGTTCTGCCGCCCGAATTGGTCGCGCTCGGTAAGTACGCCGCGCCTATCGCCGAAAAAGCGGAATACGGGCGGCCCAACACCAACTTGAAAACACTTCTAGAAACCATCATGGAAAAGACGGCGGGGTTTGCCGAACGGGAGACCTTTGCCCGCTTTTTGGAGGAAACGCTTTCCGTCATCCGGGGCGCGCTCTTTACCCAGGAGATTACGCCGCTGGCCATCCGTTACACGGAAACGGGGAAAGCGCACGTCCGAACGGCGCAAACCGCCGTCGAGACCTACAATCAAGGGAAGGCGATCGCCCTTGAACGGCTTTTCCTGTCCCTGTCCGACAGTTTTGCCAGGACGGTATGAGGCAGTTCTTAAGCCGCGCGTTGCGGAAATTCGATAAGTTGACCAAGGAGCAGCTCAGATCGCTCCTCATTTCCACATCGGACGAAGTAACCCGGCTGAAAACCGCCCTCGATTCCATCAATAACGGTCTCATGGTCTGCAATAAGCGGCATCGGCTCTCGCTGGTCAACCGGAGCGCGGAACGCTTTCTGCATCTCGGCGATTACGAAAACGCCGCGCAGGTCATCTGGCAAGTCGTCCATGACAAGGAGATCGCGGCCTTTCTGCAAACGGCGCTGCAAAACGGCGACCGCGTGGAGGACAAGGAATTCAATGTCGAAAAAAACGGCCTCGTCCGCCGCCTCTCCGTCAGTATCCTCCCCCTTGTCGAGGAACGCCGGGTAACCGGTTCCCTCGTGTTAATCGACGACGTAACCGAACGCCACGAACGGGAAACCCTGATGCGCCGGATCGAAAACCTCGCGTCGCTCACCACGCTTGCCGCCGGGGTCGCCCACGAGATAAAAAACCCGCTGGGCTCAATCTCCATCCACATCCAACTCATCAAAAAAGCGCTCGCCCGTGGCCTGAAACTCTGCTTGGAATCCCATCGCGGCAACGCGGAATTTCCCGAACCGCGTCTGGGCTATGACTCGCTTGAAAAATACCTGAATGTCGTTACCGACGAGATAGACCGTCTGAACCGTATCGTCGTTGACTTTTTGTCCACCGTGCGCCCGATGAAACTGGAGCTAAAGCCGGGAAACATCACCGAGCTGCTTGCCGAGATGCTTGATTTCTATCACTTTGAACTGGAAGCGGCGCACATCAAGACAGAAACCGTCTTCTCCGAGAACACCCTGCTCCTCCTCTACGACGAACGCGCGATGAAACAGGCCTTCCTCAACCTCCTCAAAAACGCGAAAGAGGCGATGGAATACGGCGGCATCCTCACCGTAACAACCGCCCTCTCCGACGACAGGGCGATAATCAGCATCCAAGACTCAGGCTGCGGCATCCCCCAAGACCACCTGGAAAAAGTCTTCGAACCCTACTGGACCACCAAACCAAACGGTTCCGGCCTCGGCCTCCTCCTCGTCTTCAAAATCATCCGCGAACACGGCGGCGACATCTCCGTCCACTCCCTGCCGGGAATCGGCGCCCGCTTCGACATCACCCTGCCCCTCCTCCAAAAAGAACGCCCCCTCCTGATCTTCAAAGGCGGCCCCCGCTAGGCCCCACAGGGGCCTTCCTTGGGGGCGGCGCGATGTGAAAGAACGGCGGTGTCCATTTGCGGGAGAAGGAGGTTTCATATTATGAGGGGAAGCACCGCCGCCATCCGCTGTGGAGGCGATGGAGCCCGGCGTAAGCGGAGAGGATGGCGTGTCCCCCTACGGGGGAAAGAGAGCGCAGCGTCCGACCGCCTCCACGGATGCCGTCTGTCTTGGTGGGCGGCCATCAACGCGGCTACCCCTGGCTCCAGCCGGCTCAAACCCTGCAAACCATTTAATGGTTTGCAGGGTTTGAGCCGTCTTCCGCCACCCCCACTTCTTTTCCTGACGAGGGGTGAAGGCTTAAATTGTTGGTGGTGAGACCACAACCGCGCCGTTTCCCCGTCACGCCAACCCCGCCCCGATAGCCGTGGTGTACTGCGCGTCAGGCGGGTAAACGAAGCGGATGTGGTACATCGAACCGATCTCGTCGAGGCTTTTCTTGCCGATAGGGTTGTCGCTGCCGCTTCCGGTGATGAGAACATTGTCGATATGCTTGCCCCGCGCGGCGAAAACGGACAACATTCCGATCACCTCGAAGACGAGGCCGAGAATGGCCAGCGCGATGTCCTCGTTTTTTGCCGTGTCGAGCATCTTGCCGAAGTTGGCCGCTGTGGATTCGCGGCGCAAGAAGCTGATGTCGCTTTCCATAATATCTTCGAGCATGAGATCGACGGGTTTCCGGTTGCCGTCTTTGGCCGCCCCCATGATGTCGTTGAAGGCGGAAAGCGAGATGAGCCGCTTGGAAAGGCCCAGAATCGTCCCGCCGCCGACACCGGAACCGCCCAGATGCGCGATTCTGTCTTTACTTGCCTCAATGAGGATCGTGCCCGTGCCGATGTTGGCAATGACGATAGGCTTTTCAGGCGACAACCCCGCAGCCTCGTGCGCCAGAAAGAGCCCCCCAACACCGATCGCCCTCACCTCGTCGATTTTTTCCGTGGGAATACCGAAAATGTCGTCCTTTATCTTGGACGAGCCTGCCCCCGTTATCCTGATTTTCTCGATGTCGGTCAGCTTAATGCCGTTTTCCACCAGCATCTTGCCGAATGCGCCGGTCGCCGAGGTAACCGCGTCCACCGCCTTCGTCTTTACCTTCCTGATGACACTGCCCTCTTCGATGGAGACCGCTTTTGTTATCGTACTGCCAATATCTATACCGACAATCATACGCTTGAGTATATTAGGGAAAACGGTTCGTTACAAGGTATGGGGACACCCAATGCCGCGCGCGAAGCGCAACAAACTCCTACGGCCGGTAAGAGAGCGCGACCGGCGAGTTAAAATCACCCGCCTCCGAAAACGAGTAAAGGCGTTCCAGCATTGATTGTATCTTGCGGCCGTAATTTTTGTCGGCGGCCCATTTGCCGGAAAGGGCGGCGACGGTGGGCGCGGAACCGTATTTGACCCATTTGTAGCGCGGGTCAACCAGTTCGCCTTTCAAGGGTTCAGCGGTCGCGTAGGCTTTGAGGTGTTGTATCTGGGCGCGGACACCGATTTGCGGGGTCGGAAAACGTTCGCCTTTTACACCGGGCCCTGTCGTTCCCAGACCCGCGAAGTTGTTCATGTCGGGCGTAACCTGGCCTTGAAACGACAAGAAACCGGTCTCGACGCACATTTGCGCGAAGGCGACATCGGCGTTTACCCCTTCGGCGCGCGCCTCATCAATGTAGTACACGACAAAGGCATCGGTAAAGGGCTTCCCCAGCGCGGGATTGTGTTTCAAGAGGAATGCGGACAACGCCTCCGGGTTTGCCTTTCCTGTTCCCAAAATATGAATCTGTTTTTCCGCCGGAGGTTCAACTTCGGGAGGAATCGAAACGGGAACTGCTTTTTTGTTCCGAAAACTCGCGCACGAATCAAAAACCACCAGTACCAACAGGGAAAAGACAAATAACACCAAACTTTGTTTACGCATACTGGCTTTTCGGCAAAAATCGGGCGGGCCTTGAGACTTCGGGAAACGTTGATTATAGCGTTTTGCCCAAGAAAATAGGCGGATAGGCACGGATTTATGTGTGTTCATCTGTGCTATGTATGGCACAATTCGTGTAACCTGTGGTGAAGGCCGTTGATAAAGAAGTGAGGGGGGCGGAAGACGGCGTTCCGGGCATAATGGACACAGAGCCCGGAACGATGGCTGCAGCCGGGGGAGCAGCGTCAAATAAAGCCGGCGCATAGCACTTTGCCGCATCCGCTCCAGATAACGGACTTTTGCTTCTTCGCTTTCGGCTATCCCTGCAAATCTTCCAGAGCCGCCTCTTCCTGCGCCTTCTTCAGTCGGGCTTTTTCCTCCTCGGAGGGCGGGAAAATCAGGTTGAGGGTGATAGAAAACACGCACACCGCGACAATCGAGTCTTTGAATATGTACTGGAGCCCTACGGGAAGATGGTCGATGAGCAATTTGTTGTCGCCGATTGCGTAGGCGACTCCGAAGGTGATGGCGAGAATCAGCAGGTTGCGGTCGGTGAAACCGGCTTTGGCGATGAGCTTTATCCCATTCAGCATAATCATCGCGAACACCGTTACCACCGCGCCGCCCAGTACACTGTACGGCATCGCCGCGAAAACCGCGCCGATTTTGGGGACAAAGCCCGCGAGAACCAGCACCGTCGCGCCGGTCGCGATACAAAACTTGTTGACCACCTTCGTCATCGCCACGATACCGGCGTTTTGGCCGAATGCCGTGTTCGGAAGCGTGTTGAACAGGGCCGCAAACATCGAACCCGCCGCGTCCGCCATGACCGCGCCCGACATCTCTTTCGTGGTCGCCTCGCGGTCAAACGCCGCCACCGTGATCCCGTTGATGTTGCCCATCGTCTCAAGCCCCGACACCACAAAGATCGCCGCCACCGCTAGGATCGCGTCGAGGCGGAATTCCGGCCTGATAGAAAGCGGGATAGGAACCGCGATAATCCCCGCGTCCGCTACCTGCTGGAAGTTTACCTGTCCCAGAATGATGGCGACCACATAGCCCACCGCGATACCGATGAGAATTGCCGAAATTTTCAACATCCCCGTCGCGAGGCGCTGGAGCAGGAGAATCACGATAAACACGGAGAACCCGATGACGAGATTTTGCCATGACGCGAACTGGGCGGCGAGCGCGGCCACCCCGGCGGGAACCTCCTTTCCCTGCGCGATAAGGTTTGCCGCAATACCCGCGTTAGCCTCAGCCGCCGCGCCGCCCGCGAAGTACTGTACGCCCACCGGCAGAAGATGCATCCCGATGGTCATCAGCACCGCCCCGATAACCAGCGGCGGGAAGAACTTTTTCAACGGCTTAATGAAGAAACCCATAAGAATTTCCACAACACCGCCGACAATCACCGACCCCAGCACAACGTTCACCCCGAACTCGGCTCCCAGCGTCCGCAACGTCGGCACGAAGGCAAACGCCGTCCCCATCACAATCGGCAGCCCCGCCCCGATCTGATACGCGCCGATTTTCAGCGGATAGAGCTGCACGAACGTCGTCATCCCGGACGCGAACATACAGCACTGCACCATCAGCATCCGCTGTTCCGGCGTGATGATGAGCTGCCCCGTCGAAGCGTTGGCGATACCCGCGAGCACCAGCACGGGCGCAAGGTTGCCGATAAACATCGACAGCACGTGTTGCAACCCCAGCGGAAACGCGACCCTGAGCGGCGGTTTTCCCTCCAACTGGTAAACCAACTCCGCCCCCTTAAACGTTGATCCCTTGGCCTTGTCTGCCATAATGATCCTCCTAACTATAAATTTTCAATGCACTTTTATGAAAATAATTGCAATATTGAATTATAGTTAAGTATAACAATAAGAAAAAGTTTAGTCAAGAAAAATTTTTTGTGATTTCTTTATATGAACATGGATTTATCACGGGCAACCGTATATGGCGCCATCTGCGTAACCGTGATAAATGCGGGGGCGTTGCGGGGGTGGAACCCCCGCAGAGGGGGTAGCGGAGGACGCAAGACCGGAGCGAGGGGGAGACTTCCCCCAACTAGTCCTGTCATTATCCCTTTTCAATTCCCCTGAGGGGAGTCCCCCACCTGTTTATGATTCACTATGCATTGTTTATGATAATGTGCTATACTGTCGGGGTGTATCGGTCGTTTATTGGACTTGAAGTCCACATCCATCTTCTCACGAAGACGAAGGTTTTCTGCGGGTGCGCGCAGAATTTTGGCGACCCGCCGAACACGAATGTCTGTCCGGTCTGTCTCGGTTATCCGGGGGTGTTGCCCGCGCTGAATGTCGAGGCGGTGCGTATGGGTTGCACGGTGGCGCGCGCGCTGAATTGTACGATTCCGCCCAAGACATGGTTTGACCGGAAGCAGTATTTTTACCCGGACATGACGAAGAACTACCAGATTTCCCAGTTTCACCAGCCGCTTGGCCAGAATGGGGCGGTGGTGATCGAGGGGCGCGGTATCCAGAAGACGGTGCGTATTAGGGAATGCCACCTTGAGGAGGATGCGGGGAAGATGATTCACACGGGGACGGCTTCGCTCTTGGATTACAACCGGGCGGGGTACGCGCTCTTGGAGATTGTGACGGAGCCGGACATGGAGTCGGGCGAAGAGGCCGAGCTTTTTATCCGGCAACTGAGGCGGACGGTGCGCTATCTCGGCGTGTGCGACGGCAATATGGAAGAGGGATCGTTGCGGGCGGACGCGAACGTGTCGATCAACACGCCGGGCGCAGGGCTGGGGCGCAAGGTCGAGATTAAGAACCTTAACTCCTCGCGCTTTGTGAAGCTGGGGCTGAACTACGAGATAAAGCGGCAGACGGGGCTGCTGGATGCGGGGAACGTTGTCGTACAGGAGACGCGGCTCTGGAATGAGAACCGCGACCAGACCGAGCCGATGCGGACGAAAGAGAACGCGCAGGATTACCGCTATTTTCCGGAGCCGGACTTGCCGGTGTTTGTGCCGGACGAGGCGTTCTTGCGGCGTGTCGAGGAGGGGGTCTGCGAGTTGCCCCTTGCGCGGGTAAAGCGGTTCATCGCCGAGTATGGGTTGAGCGAGGAAACCGCCGACACGCTGTGCGAAGAGAAGGCGTTTGCCGATTACTATGAGGATGCCGTGGCAAAGGCGGTTACCGAAGGGCTTACGAAACAAGAGGCCGCCGTAAAAGTTGCCAACCTGCTGTTGGGCGATGTAAAGCATATCCTTGCTAAAGTGGGGATTGACCCGGCGGACATCGGGAACGCGAAACTTACCCCCGGCCGGCTTGCCTCGCTTGTTGTGATGACGGCGAAGGGGGCGGTCTCGGCAAAGAACGCGAAACAGGTTTTGGCGGCGGTCTTTGACGAAGACAAAGACCCGGAAGTGATTGTGAAGGAGCGCGGTTGGGAGCAGATCACCGACCCGGTTCAGATTGGCGCGGCGGTGGACTCTGTGCTTCAAACGGAAGCGGCGACATTGGCCGACTTGCAAAGCGCAAAGACGGCGGGCAACGAGAAGCGGGTAAAGACGCTTACCGCCTACTTGGCCGGGAAGGTCATCGCCGTGACAGGAGGCCGGGCGGATCCGGGTGTCGTGGGCCGGCTGCTGGGCGAGCGGGTGTAGCCTAGCCACAAGCGGGGGGTTCGGGGGGACTAGTCCCCCCGGCAGGGTTTTAGGGGCGGAGCCCCTAGGAGAGGGGGTAGCGGAAGACCCTAAGCCCGCTTGCGGGCGGCGGGCTGGAGCGAGGGGGAGGCTTCCCCCACCTGAATAGTTACTTTCTTTCTTGAAATTCTGCGCAATACATAAAAAGTTCAACGGAATGCCAAATATGAGGCCGGGTGCCATCGCCCCATGTAATTGGGTAGGCAACCTGTGTGAGAACAGGATTTTTATAATTCGTTCCAGATCTCATAGCAAAATGATCTTTGCCAATATTGATATACGGGAATGGCTGATTTTCGACATTGGTATACCGCGAATTTGCGCTGATTTTCAATCGTGTTGGATCCCAATCACGCCATGCCGTATTCTGCTTAATACCGTTTTGCGGCAGCGTAAACCACAAGAGGCGGGAATAGCCGTTATCGTCAATTTGGCTATGACGATTGAATTTTGCCGCTTCCTCGCGCAGTCCCAGGCGTTCCAATCCAAAAATAAGCCAGCCGTTTTGATATGCGGAACTACGGGATCCGTCTGTTGTTCCCGTAAGATTGCCTTCGGCATCTTTTATTCTATCCGCTTCTTCAACAATAGCTTTGATAAGATCATTGTTTTTGTTTTTCACGAGTGACTGCAAATACAAAATTTGACCTAAATTATCAGGCTCTTTAACGTCCCGGTTTTGATCGTACAATTCATGTATATTGGCGGCAAATGTTTCAATCAAATCCGTGCGCCCGATATATTCAAGAAATAATCCAACATAGGCCGCATCCCGATACCAAACAATTTTTTGCGGCTCTCCTTTTTCATTGTGAAAATAATCAAAAAGCCTCGCGTATGGTACGCCGTCTATTATGGAAAACATAATCTCATGGTACAAAATTTTCATAATAAGAGGGTATTTATAGTTTGAAAAATCAGGGATTATTATATCCTTATCCCCCCCCCCCCGTTTTTTCTACCAATACACCGTCAACAAATACACCTGTGGTTGTTTCCTGTATCAAATGTGCAAAACCATTTTTATCAATAATGGAAACTGAAAAATCCCATGGCCGTAAAGTAATATCTGCGTCTGGAAAACTATAGAGTATTTCATTTGTTTTAAAGTCCCGGAGCGCGGCTTTTTCAAAAACCAGTTTTCGCCGATTTTCCAACCCGAAAAAGAATACTTTTCCGGCTTTATTTGCCTCGGCAAACGGTAGAATAACGATATCAAGATCATTGTTTTCATAGGCGCGACCGATTTCGTCATGCAAAGGTGTTTGCGGCCAAACATTTTCTTCCCGCAAGTTTTGGTAAAATAGCAGCTTGCCACCTTTGTATGATGAGATGATCTTCTGAAGGGACGTTATGTTTTCCTGATATTCCTCCCATTCACCGGAATCGAGAGAACCAAATACATAGTTGTTCATGCGGTGCAGAGTATAGGTTCCTATCGAATTAACGGGAATTATCACGGCGAGCAGAATACCGCAGACACACGCCGCAAACTTCTTTGGCAAGACGACGGCAACAAACGCAAAAAGACACAGGTATACACACATAATGACCGGCGCGTATAACGTCAGTTCGGTAGAACCGTAAATCCCGTGAAAGAGAAATAAAAACAGGCAGCACAAAACAATCGCATAGAACAACAACTTGCTTTCTTTTTTTGTCAACAAAACAAAAGGCAGAACAAGCGAGAACGCCCATAGCCATCCCGTATCAAGTATATTTCCAAACCCAAACGGCAGATGTTCAAAAATAATAATGTTAAAAAAGTTTTTGGCGTATCGCGGCCATGACAAAATTCCTTGTATCATTATATAGGACTTTTCTTCGGACAAGATACCACAAATCATCGAGATAATATTTGATGGGGCACTTCTTCCGTAAAGAAGCGACTGTAGTAACAGCAATACGCTGAAAATGGCGAGGAAGGCGACGGCAAACACGAAAAATCTCTTCGCCGCTTGTTTCCATGTTTCGGATGTATTTTTGAGCAGTACAACGAAAAAAATACCGAAAAGACAAATATAGGCAATATTGTTTCCCGCAACAAAGAGGGAAACCGCAAGTAAAGGCGTTAAACGGTATTCTTTTTGGGGAAGCATGAAAGAAAAATAAACTATCATAAGCAATACTGACGCTTGGGTAAAAATAAAGGATTCAAGCATCTGCGAGCCGTGATAAATTTGCGGAAAACTAAAGGCCATTACAGCGCACAGCATGACATTCAATAGACGGCTTTTTGTCAGACGGGACACAAAAAGTGAGAAAAGACCGATATTCAAACCCGCGAATATGGCGATCATTATTCGTATCGCAATTGAGCCAATAATTTTCGGTGGAGCAAACAAATGATACAGAGACTGCCATATTAAAACATAAAACGGGTGGACTTTTACCCTATAATGATTTGATGAAACTTCCGTAAAATCCAGCAAAACTCTGTTTGAGTCACCATACAGCACATCCATAACTATTGCGGCGCGAAAGAAGAACATGATACCAATAAAGAATAATACCGTCGTTCCCGTCAATACGAACGCCGTTTTTACTTCTCTTTCCCCAAATGTATTTTCCAGCCATGACAAACCCTTGAGTTTCCCAATTGTGTAGAAAAATACGATGAACAAAATATTTAAATGAAATACGGTGTACAGCAACAAAAACAGGCATAAAAAAGAAAAATATTTGAGCGGTGCTGGTAGTTTTATCGTTTTTGCGTATACATACATCCTTTTTGCAGCACGTATTATTATTTCTAATGCCCCGCAAAGGCATATACCGAGCATAAATACGCCAAACACAAGCATACTGACGGAACCGTAAGTCAGTCGTTTATGCCAAATCGCATGATTGAGCAATCGAAAAACCATTTTTCTTTCCGCGAATAAAATAATAAATTCACGAAACGGTTCAAACAGGAGTAATCCCAAACCAAAAACCGTCATTCCCAACGACACAACAATGAATACGAGCCGTATCTGACAATACCCTGTTTTTCCAGCAAATTTATTCGTCATTTTATTACCCCTAACCTTTTGCAACTATGATAACACCAACGCAGATTATACATATTCCGGTAATACGAATCAGAGAAATTTGTTCTTTGAGTAAAAGTGCGCCCATAACCGTCGTTAAAACGAAACCAAGACTTGAGAAAGCGTACGCAAAGCTAACTTCCATACGGGAAAGTACCGTCATCCATAAAAGGATACTCAAAATATAACAACAGAACGCCAACCATAGATAAGCATTTGAGAGCATCACGGGCAATATTTTCAATAATCCATGAAGGTGGAACGAAACTTTGCCGACTTGCAACATCCCCTGCCGCATCAAAACCTGCGCAACCGCGTTTAATGAAACACTTCCTAAAACGAGTGGTATATTATTTCTCATACTGTTTTCTATTCAACCCCCGGCTTTTGAAAAAACAATGATAATTGCCGCTATAACATACAGAATAATCAGCGCGCAAAGCGACTTGTCATGCAATAACACCGTTATTGGATCCCCGTCGGCAGCCCGTTCGATATTCAGACTGTATTTCAATAGAATAAGAAAAACAACAGGCGTGGTAAAAACAAACAGTTTGGTATGCATCCGCTGGATAGTACTGTCGTCAATGCTCCACAATGAATAAAACACGATGCAAAGCGCCTGACAAACATACATATTTTTGTCAAGAAAATTATAGGTATAACCTTTTAGCACCGACCTTGCGGACGCGCCCTGTTTGATTATTTCATTCCGGCGTTTTCCCAATCCCAAATAAAACGCGCAAAACAAGACAACCAAATACAGCCAAAAAGAGATGGAAACACCGATTATTATCCCTCCAAAGACGACTCTGAGAATATAGCCTGACGAGAGAATGGTTATATCGATAATCGGAATATGTTTCGCGCCAAAACTATAGATAACATTCAGCGCAAGATATGCGGCCAAGATACAGAACGCCGCCCATTTATGCTGAGAAGTATCCATAATCCAGATACTGCCTGTCGCCACAACGAAAAGAATACCGATTGTTGTTATCGCATTCTGCGGCGAAATGGTCCCCGCCGCCAGAGGGCGTTTTCGTTTTACATCATCAAGTCTGTCTTTTTCCACATCTTTTAAGTCGTTGATGATGTACACCACTGAGGCAAGCAGGGAGAACACGATAAAACCCATAATGCAAGTAACGACATTATACATTTCATAGAACGAAAGGCTAAAAAAAAGCGGGATAAAGATCAGCAGGTTTTTTATATAGTGGGTTACACGAAAGAGCTTCGCATATTCATTTACCCTCTTGACAAAGACGTAAAAAGAAGGATAATGCTCTCGGCTCTCGGCTCTCGGCTCTCGGCTCTCGGCTCTCGGCTCTCGGCTCTCGGCTCTCGGCTCTCGGCTCTCGGCTCTCGGCTCTCGGCTCTCGGCTCTCGGCTCTCGGC
>JAIRNN010000134.1 GCA_031257995.1 Spirochaetaceae bacterium
AGATACTTAACGAACTTGCGGGAACCACGGGGCTGAACCGGGATCACCTGGTCCATGTGCTGGCAAGCTACGGGAAGAAGCGGTCCGTTCAGGCCGGGGGAGAACGGGTTGTTTTAGAAGCCCGCGCCCTGCGGGAAGCGGGGGCCGGGGAAGCGGGGCGGGAGGCCGCCGAAGTATCAGGACGCGGCGTTCATACGCCTCCTGACGCGCGTCTGGGAGGATCATGGGCGGCCCTGCGGCAAACTGCTTGCGGCCATGGTACGGGGCATGATTGATTTTCTGGTTTCCTCGAAAGAGCCGGGCTACGGTATCACCGGGGAGCTTGCAGCCCTGCTGGTATGGAAAGGGTGCAATCGCGGAAATCGTCAATGAAGTGAAGGGACATGGTTTCAAAAAGATTTTTGTCTGCGCTGATTCGGATTTGATTAAATTCGGCGTAAGCGCTAAAGTTACGGCACTTTTGGACAAGGCGGGCATTGTCTACGAGGTGTTCAGCGATTTTAAGGCGAATCCAACTATTGAAAACATTCACAAGGGCGTAGCTTCGTTCAAAGCAAGCCGTGCCGACTGTATTATCGCCATAGGGGTCGGTTCGGCCATTGATACCGCGAAAGCTGTCGAAATTGTCATCAATAACCCGGACTTTGCGGATATCCGCAGTCTGGAAGGGGTTGCGCCGACCAAAAACAAGGCGGTATTTACCATTGCCGTACCGGCTACGGCGGGAACGGCAGCGGAAGTTACCATTAATTATGTCATCACCGATGTGGAAAAACGGCGCAAGTTTGTATGCGTTGATGTGCATGACATTCCCGATGTGGCGGTGGTGGACCCGGACATGATGGCCTCAATGCCCAAGGGACTGACGGCGGCCACCGGCATGGACGCTCTGACTCACGCCATTGAAGGTTACATCACCAAGGGTGCGTGGGAAATAACGGATATGATGCATCTTAGGGCGATTGAACTGATTTCGAAGCATCTGCGCGGCGCGGTGAACAACGAAGATACCGGACGCGGAGGCATGGTTTTGGGCCAGTACATTGCGGGTATGGGCTTCTCCAACGTGGGGCTGGGTCTCGTACACGCTATGGCGCATCCGTTGGGCGCGGTATACGATACGCCTCACGGTGTTGCCAACGCCATTCTGCTGCCCACGATTATGGGTTACAACGCCGATGCCACCGCCGAAAAATACCGCGAGATTGCGAAGGCGATGGGTGTGCCCGGCACGGAAAAGATGAGCCAGGCGGAATATCGCAAGGCCGCCATCGACGCGGTTCAAAAGTTATCCACCGATGTAGGAATTCCTCAAGACCTCAAAGAGATCGTAAAAAAAGAAGACATCCCGTTCCTCGCGGAGAGTGCCTTGGCGGATGCCTGCTGTCCAAGTAATCCGAAAGACCCGACGATCGAAGATGTGAAATCTCTCTATCTGAAACTGCTTTAGTACCGCAACATCATTGTCGTACTCCTAACCCTGACCACTTCAAGGTGGTCAGGGTGTTTACACTTTCCATCAACCGGGTTGTTGATCAAGTCTATTATACCTCAGCGTCATCAATAGAGTTGGAATGGTCTTTTCCCCGCATGGTAACTGTTTTTTGGCAACTCGGCGTGTTACAAGGTGGCCAGCAACAGTGCCTTGATCGTATGCTTGCGGTTTTCCGCTTCGTCCCATGCGCGGCTCTGGGAGCCGTCGATCACGTCATAGGTGACTTCCTCGCCCTTGACGGCGGGGAGGCAGTGGAGGAAGATGCAGTCTTTCCGGCCGGTTTTTTCCATTAATGCGGCGTTTACTTGATAGGGGGCAAGCAGTTTCACCCTCGCCTCCCGTTCCCGTTCCTCGCCCATCGACACCCAGACATCGGTGTACAGGGCGGCCGCATTTTCAACACCGGAAAGGTCGCTCGTACAGGTGATTGTCGCGCCGTTTTCGCGGCCAATCGTCCGGCACTTTTGGACAAACGCCTCGTCCGGCTGAAGCTCTTTGGGCCCGACGACGACAAATTCAACGCCCAGTTTGGCCGAAATCATGGCAAGAGAGCGCGCCACATTGTTCCGGCCGTCACCCACGAAGGCAAGTTTTACCCCGCTGTCCGAGCCGAAATTTTCCTCAAGCGTCATGATGTCGGCGAGGGCTTGGGTGGGATGGCTGTCATCGGTGAGGCCATTGTAAACGGGAACGCCGGAATATTGGACAAGGGCCTCAACGGTACTCTGCTTGAAGCCGCGAAACTGGATCGCGGAAAACATTCGGCCAAGCACACGGGCGGTGTCTTCGATTGATTCCTTCCCGCCGAGCTGGATATCCTGTGTTGAAAGAAACACCGGATGACCGCCCTCCTCGCCAAACGCCGTCTCAAACGCGCACCGGGTGCGGGTCGAACGTTTTTCAAAGAGCAGGGCGAGCGTTTTCCCGGCAAACCGCTGATTCTTCACACCCTTGCGGGCTTCGGACTTCAGCGTATGGGCCAGCATAAGAACAAAACGAATCTCGTCACTCGACCAGTCCTCGATTGACAACAGAGACCGGCCTTTCAGATTTACTCCTTTCATAACACCACAATACTCCTTTCATCGCCGAATGTCAAGGCGCCACGCAAACAAAAAAATCACAAGAACCGCAGATGAACACGGATGACACCGATTTTTCAGACTATACGCCTCTTAATGCGAATCAAGGGTAGACAGCGGCTACGGCAATTCCAGCAAAGATAAAAGCGATAAGGCCGTTTTCAGAGTGCGCCTTAGAGGCGGATTGAATATGAGTCTTTTCATTAAGCCGGTTAAAGAAAGCTATGGCCTGTCTTGCTCTCGAAACAAGCCGGGAAAAAAGCTGTCCGCGCTCTTGAGATACTTTTGGCCTTTTTCAAGCTTAACCGGGGTATATATCTGTATCCCCTGCTTTTCCAGTTCGCTATTGCCGGCCGCCATACGCTTTGTCCGCAAAAGCGGCGCTGTTGCGAACAGGCCGCGGCATTTCCTTCGCAACGCTTATATCGCTTTCGTTTGCGGGAGTAACTTCTATCATCATCATATTTGGCAGGGCCTGGTATGCTTTCTGCCCTGACACGTGGATTTTTACGCCGTAATACCATTTATTCTGTGAAGCGCGGTAACTTTTCGCGCAACAACCCCGGCGCAACCCGCGCCCGCCCGCTCCTTTTTTCGTTCGCGACAAAGACAGGCAGGGAATCAAGCGGGAAAGAACTGCCCGCGCCCGGTTCCCGGCCGCTTATAAGCAGGCCGCACAGTTCTTTGAACACAAGGCACACGCGGTAATTGAAGGCCTGATAACCGGGCAAACGCGGAAACCATCCCGGAAAACAGTCTTTAACGAACGTATAGGCGGGCTTCACGGCAAACATCCCCCCGGAAATTCCAAAAAGGCATATCGTTATACATTCGCTGTCCGTGAAAAGAGGCCGGCCGTTGTTGCTCATCCGTTGCGCTTGCGCCGCCGGTATCATAGTAATGACAGACGGTACAGTAAAGTTCTATCAAT
>JAIRNN010000182.1 GCA_031257995.1 Spirochaetaceae bacterium
GTCGGGCTTGATGTAAAACGTGAGCCGCGCCCCCTCAAGCCTGAGCCCGCGCATCTCAAAGGGATAACGCTTCCTAATCTCGCGGAGTACGCGGTGGAGCAGAACTTTCGCCCACGGCAACCGGAACAAGGGCTCGCCGATATTGACCTCTGTTCCTACTTTATACCAGACATTTTGTTGTAACTTTCGCGGTTTATTCATATAAAAACCTCCGTACACTATATATGCGGTTGTCAGCCGTCCTGCTTTAATCCGGCACAAAAAAAGAGCGAAAAAGGCGAAAAAATCGTGATTCTGGAACAGGCTCATATCAGTCAAAGCAGATTGTTGCCGCTTTCGGGGTTTGCCATGCTCCCTTCTTTAACGATTGTAGAATTATCTGTAAATTAACGCTTGCGGTTTCTGAAAAGCGGCGGTATACTGGTATATATTTATATTCGTTAGGGGGACAATAATGAAAAGAATCGTGTGTGTATTGATGGGGTTGGCCGTGTTCGGCGGCTTGATGTTTGCGGGAGGAGGCAAGGCTTCACCGGAGGCGCAGACTTCCTCAACCACTATCCGCTGGGCGTATTGGGGCTCTGAAAACCGGGCCAAGATCAGTCAGGAGGCTATCGACATCTACCAGCAACAGAATCCGGGCGTGGTCGTCAATCCCGAAATCTCAGGCGGCGCGGGCGATCACTTTGCGAAGGTCGATACCCAGCTTGCGGGCGGAAACGGGCCGGATATCATTCAGATGGGAGGGAACATCCTTGACTATGTGAACAAGGGTGTTTTGGCCGACCTTTCACCGTATGCGGGTGACGGAAAAGCTATAGTCACATCGACCATTGACGCGGGCGCAGTGGCGAACGGTACGATCAACGGAAAACTCTACGGTGTTTCCACCGGCGTTTCGATGGCCGCCCTCGTTTACAACAAGGCGCTCGTTCAGCGGACGGGACTGCCCCTGCCCAAGGTTTCGATGACGTATGCCGAATTCCGCGACTATCTTGTTCAACTCAAGGCAAAGTTGCCCCAGGGTGTCTGGCCGATGCAGGACATTGGTTCTCTTGCCGCAAACTCGACACCATTTGGTTATTGGTCGCGGTATAACGGTACGCCGCTTGTCGACGACTCGGTTACCAAAACGTTCCTTACGGCGGCCGACGCGCAAAAGTATCTTGAGCTTTTCAAGGACTACCGTGACAATGGTCTTGTTCCCCCGGCTGCGGATGCCGCCGCCTATCCCGAAACAAGTCCGGAAAACTCGGCGATCATCGCCGGGAAGGTCGCTATCACCTTCGTGTGGACAAGTCAGTTTGCCGGTTATCAGCAATTGACCAAAGACGAGCTTGATCTTATCGAGCTTCCCGGCGCGGCGGAGAAAAACGCGCTTTGGCAGCCGCCCAGCCAATTCTACACGGTGAACAAGGATTCCAAAAATATCGAAGCGGCTGCGAGGTTCATCAACTTTCTGGTGAACAGCCCCGATGCGGCGCGGGTTCTCTTGAACGACCGCGGGGCCTCCGCCTCTTCCACGGCGCGTACGGGCGCGGTGAGCGTGTTGACGGCGGCTGATCAAAAGGTGCTGAACTATATCGCATCGGCGGGCGTTCACTCCTCGGCAGAAACGCCCCATGTCCCGAATGACATGGAGTTCACGACATCGCTCTATCTCATCTATCAAAGTGTCGCGTTCGGCCAGAAGACCCCGGCCCATGGCGGTCAGGAGATTCTTGATCTCTTAAACCGTATGATAAAAAAATAATCCGGCGGGGATCACGTTAGCCAAACGGCACGGATGAAACAGATGAACACGGATAAAGAAAGGCGTGGAGTGAAAATCCGCGTTCATCAAGAGGGTTGCAACAAGCCTCAAGTGTCATGGCAAAAGACCGCCAAAGGGGAAGTTTGCCCAATCCCGCAAGGCGAGGTTTTGAAACAGCCTTCTAGTGAAAGGATGATTAGCTTGATGCCAATCATCCTTTCTCTATGCATTTGTTCGTTTTACTGCGCAAATACCGCATTGAAGGAGCACTGATTGCGCCTGCGCAGTTGGCAATGCCAAGCCGGCGTATTCTCGATTGAATAAATCAGTGCTCCCTTAGGTTTCATTAATTTTTGTACGAGTATATATAAGTCGCAACAAGGGTGACGACACCAAAAGCGATAGGGGCAAAACCGGCAGTATACACTATGTCGGCTGTGTCCGTATCAAGATCGAGAATATTATAATGGCCTACGACCTGCGCGAGGATACCGGTAGCGGTGAGAATCGTTCCAATCAATATACCATTGTTTTTGGGACGAATCGTTGCCCTGTCATTGTTCATTACATCAAAATCAAACCCGCTAACCGGATCCATTTGATCCGCCAACGGAATGGAAGAGGTACCGCCTGCGGAAAAGCCGGAAGAATCAAAGTTTTGACCTCCCGAAATCGGTCTTGCCGGAACGCCGCCAACAGGCACGGAACCTGTCCCGACAGGATATGTGCCCAATGCCGGTAACGTGGGCCGGCCTCCTTGGGCGAGATACGTACTCTGCGGGGTCGTTCCCACTTGACGGAAGCCGTTTCTGTTCCAATATGCGGCAATCTCCTGATTCAAGGGCTGACGGGTAACGACGGCAAGCCGGGTAGTTACGTCAAAAATGACCGTTTCATGTTCGTAAAGCGGGATTTTTGCCGAGCCCGGCGATGCGACAGACGATACGATCTGCCCCGCCCCGGAGAAGGTAGACGCTTGAAACTGCGGCTGTTTATTTGCCGATCCGGGAATAACAGCAAAATCAAGCGCCATATCCCCGCGGCTGATTTCAATTGAGGCGTTTCCCGCCTGAACGGTAATCGTGCCCTTATTACCCATATTCACGATCCTCATTCTTCCGTAAAGGAAGCTGAGTAAGGCCGGGCGGCTGGAAGTTCCCAAATCGTTAAAAACCACCGAGGTGTTTTCGGCAAGTTTAATCATCGCGCCGGAGGGGTCAAGCTGAACCTCAACATAATTACCCGGCCCGGTTTGAATCATGTCCGCGTTCTGAAGCGCCAGTCCGCTAGCGGGAATAGTATTGGTCTGATAAACCTGTTGCCGCCCGTTATTAGCGACAACAAAGCTGTCTGATCCCGACTGGCTAACCGATCCTGAGAAACGAGTCGCGCCGAGATTTTGGGCGCACAACCCCGAAGCCGTCAACAACAGCAAAAACGCAATAGCATTGTGATTTTTTGACAACATAATTCCCTATCCTTGATATAAGTTCGCCGCGAATATGATCCCGGCAAATGAGAGCGCTACCCGTGGATGTCTTCCTCTATGTTAAACTCTCATTGTTTATAATGTCGGTTTTTTAGAAAGGGCCCTTTAGGATTTTGGAACAACTTCAAACAACAGCAAAATTATCCTGCTCTAGGAGGGGACACCCAATGCCGCACGCGAAACGGGCGCAACGAGGGTTGTGTTCGGGCTTATCCCTCTTGCCGGTTTTTGAAACAGGCTCACTATTCACTGAAAATATGCTATGCGCTCCTTATGATGGTCGCACAAAAACGCCTCCACATCCTCAACGATTTTGCCTTTCTGAAAAGTTTTGGCGAAAAAGGCGGCGGGAAACAGCTTGTCTCTTTCCTCAACGCGGTTTTGCGCCGTATCGGCGAAAAAAAAACCGTCTCCATCGAGATCATCGAAAACAAGGAACTCCCGGCGGAGATAACGGGCGGAAAACTCTCCAAACTTGACGCCCGCGCCACGATTGAGGACGGCACAAAGACGAACAT
>JAIRNN010000204.1 GCA_031257995.1 Spirochaetaceae bacterium
TAACCGCCGTCCGCACCTCATACCATACATTTTCTGCTAATTCTCTGTTTTCTCTCATACATTATACTCCCGTACATATATATGCGGTTGTCAGCCCGTTTGCTTTATTTTGACCCTAAAAAAGGGTGAAAAAGATAAAAAAAATCGTGGTTTTGAAACAGTTTCAAGAGGGCCGTCCCCGGCATTTATCACAGGCTTTAATCGGGCCCAATCAAATCTGAAGCGCGAAAAAAGGCATCGCCCCGTCCGGTAAAATGGGTAATGTTCTGGACCTATTATTATAAATCGTGATCATCGTTTGCGTGGTTCGTGCCTGTTCGTGAAGGCTCCCGGTTATATTCTTTCATTTTGCGGGTCAAGTTTAGAGCTTGTGAGGGGGAGAAAGGTGTTCGCCGCAACGCGCCGAGACCATTTCGACCGCTTTCTCGATCATTTTGCCGAGGGGTGGCGGTTCGATCCCGGCAAGGGTGAAATGGTCGTTGAAAAGGGGGATGAGGATGCGTGCGCCGCGCGCGCCCAAGACGGCGGCGGCAATGTCCTGCGTGATCTCGCCCATCATCGAGTTGGCGATGACGATCCCGATGGGGCCGAGGATGATGTCGCCTGAGCCGATAGAAACCCGCACGGCGTTTTCCCCGGTTGCGCCCCGTGCCGCCCCGGCTCTGAGCATACGTTCTGTCGCGGTAGAGTTCGTCCCCAGGGCAATGATGTCGGCGTTGAGTTTGGCCGCTTTCAGCTTGGCGATCAGCTCCGCGCCGATGCCGCCGCCCATACCGTCAAGCACGATGATAGTTTTTTTCATACGAGCACTATATCACACTGCCCTGAAATTGATAATAACGGCGGGGTGGAAACACGGATTGGACACAGATGAATTGGTCCACAGATTACACAGATTTAAGCGGGGCGTTGAGACAAAAAATCCGTGTAATCTGTGGACAAATATTCTTAACTTGTTGACAGGGGGAGGCTTTCCCTCTTTTTTTATATCATATCCGCAACAATAACTCCTTCTCGGTGGAGTTCTTGGGACAGGCGGAAATTTCCAAACCCATACCAAGACTTTCCAGATAATCAATCAATGGAGAAATCCGTAAGTCTTTGCGGTTTTCAAGTTTCGAGACAGCGGTTTGAGTAAAATGGGTGATTTCACTTTGTTTTACGCCATATTTTTCCCATAACATACCAAGCCGGATATGAACACTTTCCTTTTCGGCCATTTTTCGGGCTCTTGCCAGCACTTCCGCCTTCATCCGCGCGTCAAGCTCGCTAATTAGGCGCGTCTTTTTTGCCATCGGTTATTTTCCCCCTTCGTCGTCAAGATACTGCTTATAGATCGCTTCAACCTGTTTTATCAGGTCCCGGTAGAACCGTTTTTCGTTCTTGCCTTTCTTGTCCCCGCCAACGAGCAGGACGGCCTTACGTTCCGCGTCAAAAAGAAAGGCAACCCGGAACACGCGGCTTTCTGTTTGCGCGCGTAACTCCTTGAGGTTACTTAGCCTGCTTTCTTTTAGGGTGTCGGCATGGGGACACGACCAAGTATGGGCCATATTCCGTAAGCAGTTCAACCTTCATACGGATTGACACCTGACCATCTTCAGTTTGCTCCAGAAACCAGGTATCGTGTTCATCGGTTGTCTCTACTTCCCATACCATCTTTATAGTATATGGACTATAAGTCGTCAAGCATCAAAAGTAACGCAAGGGTGCCATTCGCCGTCTTACTTCCCCCTTCGGGGAATTGAAAAGGGATAATTACGGTAATTTTCCCTTTTCAATTCTCCATTATCCATTCCCCGTAGGGGGAAACCCTTCCGGGGCCGTGCGTTGAAAGCGAATGACAACCACGCCGAAATGTCCCGCGCCGCCTATACCATAAACCCTTCCACCGCCCGACCCTCCGTGTTCCCTTTGTGATGCCCGCGTTGGCGGGGTCGAGAGGATCGAGATGTATCTCATCCGCCGCAAGGACTATCGGGCGGTCGAAGGTCAGCGTCAGCTCCGTGGTGTCCGCTGTGTCCGCAGCGCCGTCTGCCCAAAGGGAGAAACCCGCTACCTCCGCCCCATAGTGCAGCTGTACCGTTTTCGGGCTCCCGGTGACGGGGGAATTATTCCTCTTGACAGACACCTCCGCCTCGCACGACTCCGTTACGCCTACGCCGAGCGTGTACATAAACGGTTCTTTGCCGGGGTCAGAGGGGACCGGCGCTCCTTGTACGGTGATACTGCGGCTTGCCGCGCCCATGCGCATGAGCGTTCCCCTGGCAACGCCGGCTCCGCCTGAGGGCGTGATCTCTATGTCCCCTCCGAAAGGCCCTCCACCGCCGCGCTGAAGACGAGTCAGCGTCTCCGTCGTCGTTTTGGTGTCCGCCGCCACGAAGAGCAACTTCGCCTCCGACGGGGCAGACGCGGGCGGCGGCGGGTCCATCTCCCCCTCCTCCTCGCACCCCGCCAAAACGAACACGGCCGCGCACAGCGCCGCCGCCCCGAACCCGATACCCGCAACGCCGCGGGGGGCCGCCCGTTCCCCATACGCCGCCTCCAAGAGAAGCCGGGCCCCCGCAGGGGCCTTTCGGGGCCGCAGCCCCGCCGCGAGCGCTGATACCAAACCTTGTTTTCTTCATACGATACTCCTTCATAATGAAACTCCTTAACACTCCAGGGAATCCTCCTCAAACTACGCAGGGAATGCATCCCGCATTCCCTAGGGGTGAAGGTTCTTCTTCCCTAGGGGTGAAGGTTCTTCATCCCTGCGAGTGAAGGTTCTTCATCCCTGCGGGTGAAGGCGCTTCATCCCTACGGGTGAAGGTTCTTCATCCCTACGAGTGAAGGTTCTTCATCCCTACGGGTGAAGGCGCTTCATCCCTACGGGTGAAGGCGCTTCACCCCTACGGGTGAAGGCGCTTCATCCCTACGAGTGAAGGTTCTTCATCCCTACGGGTGAAGGTTCTTCATCCCTACGAGTGAAGGTTCTTCATCCCTACGGGTGAAGGCGCTTCATCACTAGTGGTGAAGGCGCTTCATCCCTAGGGGTGAAGGTCCTTCTTCCCTGCGAGTGAAGGCGCTTCATCCCTAGGGGTGAAGGTTCTTCATCCCTACGAGTGAAGGTTCTTCACCCCTGCGAGTGAAGGTTCTTCATCCCTGCGAGTGAAGGCGCTTCATCCCTGCGAGTGAAGGTTCTTCATCCCTGCGAGTGAAGGCGCTTCACCCCTACGAGTGAAGGCGCTTCATCCCTACGAGTGAAGGCGCTTCATCCCTACGGGTGAAGGTTCTTCTTCCCTACGAGTGAAGGTTCTTCACCCCTACGGGTGAAGGCGCTTCATCCCTACGAGTGAAGGTTCTTCATCCCTAGGGGTGAAGGTTCTTCTTCCCCGGGGAATAAGGTTCGTATTCCCTGGGGAGTACTGGCCGTACTCCCTGGGAAGTACTGGCCGTACTCCCCACGGCGTTCTTCCCGCAACCGTAGGGTTGCGTCCCCCGTAACCGTAGGGAAGCGTCCCTCTGCGGGGAGCGCCCGCCGTACTCCCCACGAGGTACTGGTCGTACTCCCTGGGGAATAAGGTTCGTATTTCCTAAAGTAATTAACCGCAACGTTTGGGTGGTTCTGCCCTTTGACAGAACGGAAGTAATTAACCGCGAAGTCGAATAAGGCAAATAAGGGTGGCGGTTGCTGATTTGTTCGTTTTGCGGTTTAACGGGAAATATTAAAAGTTGGCTAAACAGACAGATTGGGGGCAGGGCGCGAAGTTGCCGGTAAAAACCTTCTTCGCCTTCTGCGCCTTTGTGGTTAAATTCTTTATGAGTGTTCGCGGGGGGCTTAACGCGCTTTTCGCGAAATAGCATAAAGGCGGGGGTACATGAGTGGAGCCGTGGATTTCCCCGTAAGGGATGATGGGGTCTTAGGGGCGGAGCCCGGGACGGCGTCCTTTGGAGAAGGGGTAGCGTAAGAATTGTGTAGGGCCTACGGCCCGGAGCACGTCTGGCGCGAGGGGGAGACTTCCCCCTCCTTTTTCTGGTATACTCATCGTATGGCTAACGAGTATTCTGCGGATAATATCAAGGTTTTGAAGGGGCTGGAAGCGGTGCGCGAACGGCCCGGTATGTATATCGGCACGACGGGGATTGACGGGCTGCACCATCTGGTTTATGAGGTGGTGGACAACTCGGTGGACGAGGCGATGCAGGGGCATTGTTCGGCAATCGTGGTCGCGCTTGAGGGCGATGATGTCGTGCGGGTCGAGGATGACGGGCGCGGGATTCCGACGGATATGCACCAGGAGGAGGGAGTAAGCGCCTTGGAACTGGTGCTGACGCGGCTCCATGCGGGCGGGAAGTTTGACAAGCGGAGTTACAAGGTCTCAGGCGGGCTTCACGGGGTCGGTGTGTCGGTGGTTAACGCGCTTTCCGAGTGGTGCGAGGCGAGTGTGCATCAGGACGGCGTTGTCATGCGGCAGACGTACCAGAAGGGGATTGCCGACGGGCCGGTGTTCGAGGCGGGGGTTTCGGACAAGCGCGGCACTACGATCCGGTTCAAGGCGGACGCTTCGATTTTCGAGACGATTACCTACAATTTTGACACGCTGGCGGGGCGGCTCCGCGAGTTGGCTTTCCTCAACTCAGGGCTCAAGATCACGATCCGAGACGAGCGGCTTTCTACGCCGAAAGTCCACGATTTTATCTTCGCGGGGGGAATTAAGAGTTTTGTCGAATACTTAAATCAGGGGAAGACGGCGCTGTACAAGGAGCCGATTTTTGTCAGGGGGACGAGGCCGGACGGCAAGGACGGCGAGGTCGAGGTGGAGTGCGCTATCCAGCACAACGGCGGGTTTTCCGAGATTATGCTTTCTTTTGTGAACGACATCAACACGCGGGAGGGGGGGACGCATCTTACGGGGTTCAAGTCGGCCCTTATCCGCGTTTTGAACGATTTCCTCAAGAAGTCCAAGCAGGCAAAGAAGTTTGAGGAGGCGTTTTCCGGCGAGGATGTGCGCGAGGGGCTTACCGCCGTGCTGTCCGTGAAGGTGTCCAACCCGCAGTTTGAGGGGCAGACGAAGGGCAAGCTGGGGAACTCCGAGGTGCGCGGTATCGTTGATACGGTGTGCGGCGAGGCGCTGGAACTTTACTTCGACCAGCACCCGGAGGTGATCAACACGATTCTCGAAAAGTCGGTGCTTGCCGCGAAGGCCCGTCTCGCCGCCCGCGCCGCCCGTGACGCGACCCGCCGGAAGAACGCGATGGACTCCGCCGGACTGCCGGGGAAACTGGCGGACTGTTCGGACAAGGACCCGGCAAACTGCGAGTTGTTCATCGTCGAGGGCGATTCCGCGGGAGGTTCCGCCAAGATGGGGCGCAACCGGCAGTTTCAGGCGATTCTCTCCCTCTTTGGCAAGATGCTCAACGTGGAAAAGACCCGCATCGAGAAGGTAATCACCAACGAGAAGCTCCAGCCGATCATTGCCAGCATCGGGGCGGGCTGCGGCGACGAGTTTAACGTTGCCAAGATACGTTACCACAAGATCGTGATCATGGCCGATGCCGATGTTGACGGCTCGCATATCCGTACGCTGCTCCTCACGTTTTTTTACCGGTATATGACGGCGCTCATTGAGTCCGGCCACGTCTACCTTGCGATGCCGCCGCTTTACCGGGTGAGTTACGAGAAAAAGGCATTCTATGCCTACGATGACGCGGAGAAGGACAAGCTGCTTGCCGCATCGGGCCGCGATCCTGAGAAGGTCGCCGTCCAGCGTTACAAGGGTTTGGGCGAGATGAACCCCGACCAGCTCTGGGAGACGACGATGGATCCCGCCTGCCGGAACATGATGCAGGTTCACCTCGATGACGCGGTGGAGGCCGAGCGTATCTTTTCCACCCTGATGGGCGAAAACGTCGCGCCGCGCCGCGAGTTCATCGAAGCCAACGCCCTATCCGTAGCAAATCTCGACGTGTAGCCACCTGCCGTGGAGGCACTTGGGGGCGGCTTATTGGGAGATAGCGGCTTATCCCCATTCTGGGGAGGGAACGCGCTTTCTTTCCCCAACCCACGGGAGTCCCGCAGGGGCTTCTCTCGTATGCAACGTAATAGGAAATGGCGGCGAACACGGCCTCCACAACGCGCCGGACACAGCGTACCATAACGGTACACCGTGTACGGACACTTACCGCGTCAGGCTACTTTACAATCGCGTTTTCGGTTTCTTTGTCGAAATAACGCGCCTTGTCCAAGGTAGGAAGGAAGTACACCTTCTGTCCGATGCTGAAGGCGTGATCCGGCTCGGTACGGATGACGAGGGGCTGGTGGTTGGAGGTCTCCACCGAAAGGTGAATATCCGCGCCCAGCGGCTCGATAACGATGATGTTTACCGGAATCGTGTTTGGTTCCGCATTGTCCCTGTAGATGAGGTCTTCCGGACGGATGCCGAAAAACACTTCCTTGCCGTCATACTTGGAAAGCATCTCTACGTGGTCGGGATGTGCTTTGAACGTGAAGCTGCCTTCGTCAAGCACAACGCCGGCACCCTCTTTCTTCACCTTTACCGTGAGGAAGTTCATCGGCGGAGAACCGATAAAGCCCGCGACAAACTTGTTGTTCGGGTGGTTGTAGAGTTCAAGCGGAGCGCCGATCTGCTGAACTTTCGCTACGTTCATCACGACAATCTTGTTCGCCATCGTCATAGCCTCGACCTGGTCGTGGGTAACGTAGATGATCGTCGCCTGAAGATCGTGGTGGAGCTTGGACAGTTCGGCGCGCATCGTCACGCGAAGTTTCGCGTCAAGGTTGGAAAGCGGCTCGTCGAAGAGGAACACCTTGGGGTTCCGCACGATGGCGCGGCCGACGGCGACACGCTGGCGCTGGCCGCCTGAGAGCGCCTTGGGCTTCCGGTCCAGGAACTTCGTGATGTCGAGGATACGGGCCGCATCCTTGACACGGCGGTCGATCTCCTCTTTGGGCACCTTCTTGATACGAAGCCCGAACGCCATGTTCTCATACACCGTCATATGCGGGTAGAGCGCATAGTTCTGAAACACCATCGCGATGTTCCGGTCTTTGGGCGGCACGTCGTTCATCAACTCGCCGTCGATGTACAGCTCGCCCTCAGAAATGTCTTCCAAACCGGCGATCATCCTAAGCGTCGTCGATTTTCCGCAGCCCGACGGGCCGACGAAGACAACGAATTCCTTGTCTTCGATTACGATATTAGCATCGTCCATAGCACGGACTTGGCCTTCATAGACCTTGCTAATATGTTTGAGTTCCACTTTTGCCATAAATTACTCCTTGTGGATTTAGTCTATCCTTCGAGTATAACACAGCCCGCGAAACCTGTCAAGCACTAATTTCAACAGGTTAGCAATTCTGATTTCAGAAAAATTGAGGATTTGATATAGTTTTAGCAGTGATTTTAACAAGAAAAATACAAAGAGGGGGACGCCCAATGCCGCGCACGAAACATTGAGCGTGTTTTGGCATTTCTGCAACACGGCGCGGGTCCAAAAATGCTCCACGCAGATAAATGCAACAGGCCCGTCTCCCCCTTCGCTCCAGACACGCGCTCCGGTCGAAAGGCCTGAGCCTAAAGGCGCGTCCGCAAATGCTTGCTCTGCAAGCGCGCCCTCCGTTTGGTCTTCCGCTTACCCCCCTCTGCGGGGAAACGCCCCCGCAACGCCCCCATCCCATCACGTTTCAATCGCTTGCGTTGCCTAAAATTGTTTTTTACGGTAAAAGTTGAGGCCTATTTTCGTTTTGAAATCGGAATTGCTGTCAACGGGTGTCAACGTTCAATAGAAATGTCACGTCAAGTGGAATCGGCAACGGCCCTTGAAACTGGCCGCGAAAAGGGGGATCACGAGAGAAACCGCTTGAGCGGTCCGGCTGGCTTTTCCAATTTTGGCGCACACTTTTTTCACTTAGATTTTATTTTGGCGCAACACGGGGGGCTTGTTTCAAAACTATAACCGTTTTATCTTGAAGCAATAGGCGCGACCTGCTATACTAGCGGTATATCGGTTCCAAAACGGATTGACGTGGAACCGGGGGCGCTTGGACGGCACTTTTATAACGCCGAGGTGGTGGAATGGTAGACACCGGGGACTTAAAATCCCCTGGTCGCAAGACCGTGTGAGTTCAAATCTCATCCTCGGCAAGATGTCAATACGTTTCAAGAACATTTTTGTTTCGGCGTTTCTTTTTTATGGTGTCGTTAATTTCTCCTGCGCCGGAGGGCATTTTCAAGTCTCGAAGGATGCCGCTGACGGCGAGTTGTTTGCAAGGGAAAATACCGCCCCTGTTTCCCATGAGCCGATTTTAGGCGATGGCTTTGTATCCCTTCAGGCGGTTGATGCCAACGAGCCGCCCAGGGAAGCGGAGCGGGGCGAAACGGTGATGAAAGCACTGGCCGCCGCCCACCCGAAACGTATCGGCCCGGCGGAATTTCGTAACGGCGACTGGGCCGTTTCCCTGCGCGGCGAGTGGTTCTACTATGCGGACGGCCGTCTTTTGCCGGAAAATTTGCGTTCCGTTGCCGATGAATACGACCGGCTTCCCTTCTATAACTATCCCAAAGATTTGCCGCCTTGGGAAACGCCTGACGAGGAAACATCCGCCCGGTTTCGGGCAGCGGGGACCAGCCGTCAGACGCGGCCTTCAAAGCGGTCAACGCATTTCTTTGACGCGCTGTGGAATGTGCGGACGAGAGCGGAGGCGTGGGAACAGGTAAAAACGATCCGTTTTTTGGGTAAAGAGACGCTGGTACATCACGCGATACTGGAAGAATTGGCGATGGTTGAGCAAAAGATAAATCGGCTTGCCCAAACCGATAGACAGGTGCGGGACTGGTTAAACACAATCGCCTCGATTGCCGCGTGGAACTGGCGAAATATCGCCGACATTCAGGTTCGCTCAAACCACGCTTACGGCATTGCGATTGACGTTCTCCCGTCAAACAGCGCGATGCGCGGACTTGAGACCTATTGGCTTTGGACCCAGCAAAAAAATGTTGACTGGTGGGCGGTTCCCTACAAAAGCAGGTATCAGCCACCCGATGCGGTGGTCAAGGCGTTTGAAAGTTACGGGTTTATCTGGGGCGGCAAATGGACGTTTTACGATACGATGCACTTTGAGTATCGGCCTGAACTGCTGTTGTTAAGCGGCATAAAGATGAGCGGAGAGTACTGATGCGGCGCATACCTATGCGGCGCATCTTGCAACGCCTGTCTGTACGCCGCCTTTTTATGCGCCGTATCTCAATAGGGACCGTTCTTCTCTTGTGCGCTGTTGCCCCTGCCCTGTATCCCGCCACTGCGCTGACGATCGCGGGCGGTATGCCCGTGGAGGATACCTTGTCTGTTAAAATAGACGGTGATCTTTCGACATTTTCCTATTACGACATCGGGTTTACCTTTGATCCGGTGTTGCGTAATTTGTTTTTTAGCAGCGCGACATTCAATATTTGGCTGTTCCGTTTTGGCATCGGCGCGTTGCTTTCGGTTATCGACGAAGGGGGAGTCAAATACGCGCCCGGCGTATCCGGGAGCATTGGCATTGAAGCGCCCGGTGCGATTTCATTGTATGTTGAGGTCGGAATGAATCTATTGGACGATTTGGTCGGCGGTGACGATACAATTTGGAACTACGGCAAACTGGCGGCGGCGATTTGGCTTCCCCATCTTCGTCCCCAGCTCATCGCGCAAAAAAAATCGTTGAAAGTGGGACCGGTGGTGAACTATAACTTGGAAGATACCCTTGTCCGCTATCAGGCATTACTGGATATTTACTTCAACAAAGCCTCTCCTTTTTTCATAACCCTTGGCGGGGGATACGAGACGTTGAATACAGTTATCGAATCGATTCCTGCCGCTCCGGCTTCCGTTCGGCGTAGGGAAACGGAGACCGTCTCCCTATTCGCGACTTTTGACGCTTCTTGGGAAATACATCCTGATTTTACCCTGTTACTGAATGTTGAGGTGCCGGTTTCTTCTCAGGGCGGAGATACCCTTTTCAAAGCCGCTCTCGGCCTCAAGATTATGTTGTCCAATTTTTATTGGTGAGCCTGTTTCAAACTCTGCCGAGCGGTTTGCCCCCCGGCTTGACGGTTATATAAGCCGCGAAGGTAATGCCGTTTCCCGGCACTGAAGCCCCGTCATAGATCGCGGTGGTAAAGATGACAGGCTGGCCATCGTCGTTTGGGTGACGGTGTCAATACCTTTTCCAGCGGCAATTATAGGGTGTGGACGAAAAACGTTGCTTGCCAATCATATGGGGGACGCCCCATGCCGTGCGCGAAACAGGCACAACGGTTGCGCATGGCGCAACTGGGTTGTGCCAGGCGCGTTTATGGTATCCCTGCAACACGGCGTGGGCCCAAAAATGCTCCACCATGGATAAATGCAACAGGCCCCGTCTCTCCCTATGCTCCTGCGGTCATCCGCTACCAACCCACCCTTCCATGCGGGGACAAAACCATACGGTGTATGGTGGCTATGCGTTGCATAGCTTGGTGGGCGCGCCTTAAGCAAACCCATAGGGTTTGCTCAGCGTCCACGGACGGACGCAAAATAGAGCGCGCCCCGGCATGGAAGTCCGAAACAGGATGTTGAGGGCTGTAGGGTTCCCGTCCCCGAAGGTGTCATGGACACCCCGCCCCCGGTAACAAAAACGGCTGAATAGTTATAGTAGAACAACTATGTAGTCAACATATTTCGCCCTTGACCCAATTATAGTGCCGCCTGTGATTAATCCTAACTGTGGACAATCGCAAAAAAACAACAAAATTGCTGACAAAATCACCCTCCGATTAAAGCAAATGAGCGGACAACCGCATATATAGTACAGGCCAAAATCATGTCCGCCGTTGCCTTTTTTCTCAAGGCAACGTATTATTAAAGGCGCATGCAGCGCATGGGCCGGAGGAGAAATTTATGGAAAGCACAAACGTACAATCGCGGGAGCCGCCACAGAGCGTAACCTTTGAAGAGGCTCGGGCGTTCATGCAGGAGATCTTCCGGCAGCTTAGGGAATCAGGCACGGAAATCGATCGGCTCTTTGCGGTATCTGCCAAGCAACTGAAAGAAACCCAACGCATTGTCGGCAGCTTGGGTAACAGGTTGGGCGACATCGCGGAGCCGTTTTTGATTCCGGCGTTACGGGGAAAGTTCAAGGAATTCGGGTTTTTCTTCGGGCAAGTATCCCGCAATGTCGAGTGGGAGAATGAAAGCCAGAATCTTTGTATGGAACTTGACGCGCTGCTTGAAAACGGCAGCCAGGTAATGGTTGTCGAGGTAAAGGCAAAGCTGGAGAAGGCTGACATTGACAATCAGATAGGCCGCATGGAAAACGTGCGCCGCCGACTTGCGCGGGGATACCCAGCAGTATTACTGTGCGGTAGCCGCGATGACCGCTCCAAAAGCAATAATCGCATACGCGCTCAATGGGCTTCTATCTCATCATGCCATCCGGCGAGGATGTCAAAGTAACCAAGCCCTTCTCCGAACCGAGGGTCTGGTGAGTCCCTATCGCCTCTGACCTCGCCTATCCACACCTCCGGCTTCGCCGCGTTTCTCCCACTCGGCGGTCAGACCGATCCTTTCCGGCATTTCCTCTCCGTTTGCACAACGAGCGCGGGCTCTTGACGTATTCCCGTCAGGTGTGGCAGACTAGCGTCATGGGGGTGCACCGGTTTCGACTGGTACGCTTCGGGATATATATTGCAGGTGGAGAAGCCGGAACTCCTAATATGTTCGGCAAACATTTAACTGCCAACAACGACAGTTACGATTACGCCCTCGCGGCATAATCGCGTGGAACAGTTCCCGCTGCCTTGAGGGGCTGTCTCCGCGTCGCAACCAAGGCTGGTCATTACGCGGCATCCGGACGCGGCGTGACAAGATTTTCCGGAATAAGGGCAGGACGCGCGCCGTACCGTAAAGCCTGCCCCGACATGCGATTCATTTCGCAACTCGTGCGGCTAAACCTGTAGAGATGTATGTTTCGCGTATTAGGACGCGGGTCCGACTCCCGCCACCTCCACAAAGGCGCGATTTTTCCGAGATGTTTTATGAGGGGAAGCATCATAATGGTCGAAAGAGGCGGCAACCTGTTTGGGTGCCGCTTTTTGCCGACGCGGCTCCTCCTCGTTTCAGGCGCGCGCTCCGGTCGATATGTCCGCACCTACGGCGCGTCTGCACCTCCCTCCGTTTGGTATTCTACTACCCCTGCTGCGGGGCGCCAAAAAAGAGGGAGGGACAGCCCCTGATTAAGCAAATATAAAGAGGGGCCCCTCAGGGGCTTTCCTTGGGGGCGCTGTGTTAAGCAATCGCGGCGGCGTCCCCATTCTGGGGAGGGACAGCCCCGGATTAAGCGAATATAAAGAGGGGGACACCCCGGCCTCAGTCACGGGTCCGTAAACAAAAAACCGGATGCCCGGTAGACATTCGGGCATCCGGTAAAACTGAAGAACGTTTTAGTTGTGCGATACGGCGCGACGGCTTGTTTTTTAGAACGTATACGAATACCCTATACCCAGATGTACACCGCTTCTTTTGAGGAATGTCAATTTTGTTCTGCCAGACTCAACCTCAACCGCAATGTCATTAACATCACC
>JAIRNN010000318.1 GCA_031257995.1 Spirochaetaceae bacterium
TCCTTAAATGTATGCCCAGCGTCTTTATATTCAATTACACGCTTTCTGAATTTCGTATCGTATGCCATACATCATAGTATAGCAGATGTTCTCGGTATTGTAAAGCAGAATTACTATAGTAGCACAAAATGAAAATAAGGTCAAGCGGTTGTTTGGACAAGATTGGACAAAATGTTGCTTGGTTTGTACCAGCGCCATACTTTGTTCTAAGGAGAACCGGCCCGGGCGGTAACGGTATTTACGTGGTGTCGATAGGGGACTCCCTTTTAGTGAAGCGTGTCGAGTTTGCCGGCAAGGGTGGGGCCATCGTACTCATAAGCGCGAACCCCGCCTATCCGCCCCGGACAATCGCCGGAGACGAACCCGAACACCTGAAAATCGAGGGCCGTGTCGTCGCCTGGTACCACCGCTTCTAGAAACTGAAAAAGACAGTCCGGCTGTGTCTTCTGTTATCCGATAATCTGAATAATTGTGGGAAACAAATCCGGGGGTTGAGGCTCCCGAAGAAATTTTAACAAAGGCAATCGGGGAACCTATTTAAGTATGACTATACGAAATGAAAATGCTCGCAGGGCAAAGGTCCGCGCCGAACAATGCGCTCCCGGCGAAGTGCGGACGGAAGTTTCGCCAAGGCTTTACTTGGCATCCGGGCGTAACCCGGTAAGCGAGCGGCAATCCCAGGTGCTTGAACAGGAGATGGATCAGGCCCGTATATTGACAGGCCGGGGACATACCGTCTGCCTCCTGCCCGAACACGACCCCAGAGGAATGAAGCATCCTGATGCCGTAGTGGACGGCATTATTATGGAATTTAAGACCGTCACCGGAAACCACCGGAAAATAACCCGGAACTTTAAGGATGCGATGAAGAAGGCCGAGAATGTCTTTTTAAGGATTGCGCCCGGTTTTTCCAAGGATTTGGTACGGCGGAAATTGCGGCGCGTTATTCTGGACAAAGACTGCCGGAGAGGCTTGATAATCGTTCATTTTGAAAAAACCGGGGAAACAGCCTGCTGGAACGTGAAAGACTTGAGATGAAAAAACTCCGGGCCTTGCGGCCCGGCAGGCTCCCCGGGTCTGTGCCGCTTGCTTGCCGCGGCCAAATATACCCAAGTGATTATATTATCGCCGGTATATGCGAAAAGGTCAAGTGTCTTTTTGCGGGTGTCCCCCCTCCGCCGCCTTCTGCCTTTCATCTCAGGTCTTCTTTTTAACAGCCCTCCAGACGCGAATAGCGGCCCGCTAAGGCGCCCCTTTGCCTTTCCGGTATGATTCGTCCGGCCCTCAAATCGCGCGTTTACGGCCCGTTATTGAGGCCCTTTTTTTCCGGTATGTCGTATGATATACACTTGACATACACACGTATACTGGTATATCATTTGTATATGAAAACTATAGCGATTACCTTACAAAAAGGCGGCACCGGAAAGACGGTGCTAAGCGTGTCTCTTGCCGCGGCCTTGGCCCGGCGGGAACCGGGTCGTGTTCTCCTTGTCGATTGCGACCCGCAGGGAAACAGTACGGAATGGACGCGCCCGGAGGAACTGAAGGCCGAACTAGCCACTGTTCTTTTGGGAAAATGCGCCCTCCGGGAGCGGTGGTTAATGCCGGATTTTCCAGCCTTTCCGTGCTGCCCACGGCGGGACTGGGGGGAGAGCTCAAAGTATGGGACGAGGGGGCGGGAACACGGCGGCCATTCGCGATGCGCGACATCGTGAAAGGCGCGGCGGCGTTGGGTTTCAAATTTTGCATCCTCGACCTTTCCCCCGGCTTCGGGGCCATCGAGCGGGCGGCCCTCGTCGCCAGCGACGAGGTGATAACGCCCATCATGCCCGACCCCTTCGGCATATCGGGCCTTGAGATTTTTACCCAGAATCTCTTGGGGCTGCGGAAAGACTTGGACACGGAAAAACCCGCATACCGGAGAATAATCATCAACGCGGTTGACAACCGTATCAGGCAGCACGGCGAGATAGTCGGGGAGATGCGGGTGAAGGCGGGGGAATTCCGTCTCTACGTGTTCCCGGTTGATCAGGTGTTCCGCAGGGCAGAGACCGAACACAAGTCGGTTTACGAAATTGGCGCCGCCAAAAAAGAGACGCTGGAAGAACTGAACCGCCTCGCGTCCGAAGCGGGGGAGGGCTGAAATTATGCCGAGCAGACTCAACATAACATCTGCCATCACCGCCGCGAAAGAGGCGCGGACACAGGACGCGCCGGAGACAAAAACGGAACGCCGGGACAAGCCTGTGTCCCTCCGCATGGACGAAACGGCCCACAACCGCTTCCGCGCCCTCTTTGCGAAATCGGGCCTCAACCTTTCCGAGGGCTGTATTATGGCCGTAACCTACGTGGCGGAAATGGTGGAGGCGGGGGCGTTCACGATAAGCAAGGCCGGAGTGCAGGACGTGAGAGGGAGGAACGGCTATTAGCCGTTTCCGGGAGGTAACGCGATGGCAAGACCAAAATCACCAGTGGCGAAAACCAGCGCGCAGCGTCAGGCCGAGTACAAAGCCCGGCAGAAAGCGCGGGGCCGTGTACGGCGGTCTGTCTGGACAGACCCGGCGCAAGATGCCGCGCCGGCTGCCTCCGGCACGGAAGGCGCAACGCCGGACGAACGGAAAAGGCTGCTCCTTGACGAGGAGTTAAAAGCGGCCCGGTAAGCGGGAAGGCAGAAGGAACGCGCCAAACACCAGCGGAAAGGCTGGCTTCGCGCGATGATAAGCGTGTGCGATTTCTTTATCCGCAGGGAACGGGCCGACATAGCGCAGGAACTGGTAAAGGAATTCTACATATCCCGCGAGGAATGTGCAGGGCAGGGCTTTGACGGTTTTGATTTATCGGCTATGGACCGGTATGGCGTTTTTGAAGTCCCCGCCTCTTAGAGCGGAATATTAGTAAGATTTTTGTGAGCGGTAACGATAATGCGCCGAGTTCCGGGCAGGTCTCCAGCGGCCCGCTATCAAGCCCTAACTCCGCCAAAAATACCCCGTCTATTTGCAAAAACATAAGAAGATGCAATGTATTTGGCATAGACAGGCACATTTCTCTTGACATAAAGAGGTAATCCGGTATATAATTAG
>JAIRNN010000327.1 GCA_031257995.1 Spirochaetaceae bacterium
GTATACTTAACAAAAGAAATGTCCACAGATTTCACAGATTAACGCCGATTATAGCCTCTTTAATCTGTGAAAATCAGCGTAATCAGCGGACTTTTTCCAAAAGTAAACGCATATGGGAACAAATCCCCCGCACCCCCAGTTTTAACCGCCCCAAGGGGCGGGGTATTTAACCCCAAAGGAATAAAAATACGCTCCCGTGTCTGCGGAACGCCATAATCCGCCGCATGATATAATTTATACGTAACATTATAGCCCAGTGAATTAAAATCTTCCAAAATCTTTTTGAGAGAAGCAGCATTTGTTTTGAGCAAAAGTCCTTTGACATTTTCCGCGATAAACATTTTAGGCTGTATCTTTTTCACCGCCTCGACAAGAAACGTATACAAGCCGCTCCGCTTGCCGCTAATGCCCGCCATTTTTCCATTGATAGAAATATCCTGACAGGGAAAGCCGCCAATAACCACATCGGCAGTTTCGGGTAACGCGCCGATAGTCTCCCGAATGTCGCCGTCAATAATATGCTCACCGATATTCTTTCGATAGGTGTCACAGGCGGCTGTGTTGATTTCATTTGCCCAAATGATATTAAAATTGCTTTTTTTGTATTTCCTGCCGAGAAACTCAAACCCGCCGGAAAAACCTAAATCCATGCCGCCTCAGCCTGAAAATAACGAGACAACGGTTATAGGCTTTTGTTTGTCCATCTATGCCCTCCCATCTCTATTTTTTCCCTCCCGCTTTGAATTTCTGTAGCTACCTGTTTATGAAAGATCATATCACAGAAAAATCTCGGGAACAAGAGAACTTCATCACGGCTATATCACGGCTTTCATCACGTGGGATAGCGTGGCGATGCCGGAGTGCCGCTGCCTGTGGCAGCATTGCTCCCATTGGCGGCTGTGTGGCCCTCTGGCAACATTGCTGCTCTGCGGCAGCGGTACTCCGGCACGATAGTTTACCAAATGATGACATCATTAGCGGGTACTGTTGTGCGAATCGGTCGATTTTTCAGGAGATATTGAAAGTTTGCAAGACAGAGGGAATGCCGGTAGGGCGCGGCATAATGAAACAAGCGGCGACTACTAAACAGACCCCGTCCCCGACAATGTACCATATTAATGTATCAGAAGCCGGCACACCCGCCTCTGACAGACTCTCACATTCAATGATACGAATGTGCTTTTTTCTGCTTGATCTGCGTGTCTGTGGGTAACCGTGTTAAAGCCCGCGTTTAATCCGGTGATTCAGGCTGTTCGGATTGGAGGACGGCGGCGAGCATACGGCGTTTTTCCGCGCTGTTTGCGGTGAAGGCGGCGAGGCGGGCGCGGTAGTCCCGGCGTTTGGAGTTGATCCCGTAGGGACAGGTGCAGGCGGCCTTCAAGATGCCGTTTTCGGCGGCGGCGGCGATCACCTGGCGTTCTTCGGCGAGGGTGAGCGGGCGGATGAGGGCAACGGGGTACTTCCGGTAGCGGAGAAGGGGCGGCATGGTTTCCAGAACGCCCTTGCCGCACATATTCATAAAAAAGGTTTCGAGGATGTCGTCGGCGTGGTGGCCGAGCGCGATCTTGGAAAAGCCGTGTTCCATCGCGTAACGCAGCAGTTCCGTCCGCCGCTGGGTCGAACACCAGTAGCAATTCATCTTCCGGCCCGGTTTTAGCCGTCCGATGACCGGCACGGCAAGGTCGGTAAACGGAATCCCCCACCCGGCAAGCCGTCCACGCAGCACGCTTTTCTTGCAACAGGCACAAAAATCGCTGGACAGGTGGAGGGCGGCGAGCGCGTAGTCCCGTTTCAGGGCCGGGCGTATCGCCGCGAGCGTCATCGCCATCACGGTGGAATCTTTGCCGCCGGATGCCGCGATGAGAACACGGTCGCCGTCTTCGATCAAGTTAAAATCGAATACGGCTTTAGTAACGAGTTTGGAAACAACGCGGGTTGCCGCGCAGCCGCTCCGCAAGAGCCGGTTTGCCAAAGCCTGTTACCGGGCGTTTAGCGGGACGGGAACTCCCCATCCCACACGATGTTCCGGTAGCGGACGGGGTCGGTGTCGCCCTCAGTGGAAAACGCGAGGACAACCGAGTCCGCGCCCAGCCCCAACGCGTCCCGCAGATCCCGGTACCCCTCATCGTCCAGCACGGTTATGGCAAGTCCGGCAGGTACCGCCCCCGATTCGCCTGAAATCACCCGCGTGTCGCAGGCGCCGGATGCCGGTTCGCCGCGCAATGGGTTCCCCAGAACCCGCATTCCCCGCGCCGCCACCCAGTCCGGCGCCGACACGAAGAAGGCCGCCTTGTTCCGCAGAATCTCCCACGAGATCGTGTTCGCCTCACCGCAGGCAAGACCGGCCATGATCGTGTCAAGGTCGCCGCCCACAGCGGTAAGTTTCCCAGCCACGGCTGAACGGTAGAGGCAGTCCGCCGCGCTCGCCTCGATGACGGTCGTAACCGGGCAGTCATCGCCAAACACGTTGGCAAAAAAGCCCTGCACGGAACCCGCGAGGCTCCCGACACCGGCCTGCACAAAGATATGGGTGGGCCTGCCGGCCCCGGCGGCGCGCAGTTGGGAAAGCGCCTCAAAAGACATTGTGCCGTACCCCTGCATGATCCACGCCGGGATTTTCTCGTAACCGGCCCATGCCGTGTCCTGCACCATTACGCCGTTCGGGTCTTTCTCCGCCTTCTCGTTGGCAAGCCGCACCGCGTCATCGTAGTTGAGCTCGGTGATCGAAGCGTCAGCCCCTTCCTTGCGAATGTTCGCAAGCCGCGCAGCCGACGACCCCTTGGGCATCAGCACCACCGACTTCTGCCGGAGCCGGTTTGCCGCCCACGCGACGCCGCGCCCGTGGTTACCGTCAGTCGCCGTGTAAAACGTGATGTCGCCCAGCTTCTTCTTCGTCTCGTCCGACGTGAGCAGGGCGTAATCCAGCGTCCCGATGTCAACGCCAAGCCGTTCCGCGATAAACCGCGCGATGGCGTAAGACCCGCCTAGCACCTTGAAGGCGTTAAGGCCGAACCGATACGACTCGTCCTTCACGAAAAACCGCTTCACCCCCAGCCGCGCGGCAAGGTTGTCCAGCGGCACGAGCGGCGTTTCCGTATACTGCGGAAAACTCCGGTGGAACCGGTGCGCCTTTCGCATCTCAGCCTCGGTCATCAACGCCATCTGCCTCGCGCAGTCCGTCTTAGGCGGCACGTTCTTGTGCCATTTAATCTGTTCTCTCATTTTTTTCCTCGCTTTTTCCCTTGATTTTCCGTCATAACGGCTCATTCACTCCCGGCGGCTCCTCCGCTCCCGCAGTTACACCTCGGCTACCGCTTCGATCTCGCAGAGAACGCTCCGGGGGAGCTGCTTCACCGCGACACAGGAACGAGCGGGTTTGCCGGGAAAATGTTTCGCGTAAACCTCGTTAAACACGGCAAAATCGCCCATGTCGGCGAGAAAGCAGGTGGTCTTCACCACCTTAGCAAGGCTTGAACCGCCCGCCTCCAGCACCGCCTTGAGATTGGCGATGGCCCGTTCCGCCTGCTCGCCCACCGTCTGTCCGGACACTTCGCCCGTTTCAGGATCAAGCGGGATCTGCCCCGACGTAAAAAGAAAACTGCCGGCCACAAAGCCCTGTGAATAAGGCCCGATCGCCGCCGGCGCGGATGTCGTATTAATCAACTTCATGCTGACTCCTTCCAATAGAATATAGTTAAGTATAACAATAAACTTTCGTATCGTCAAGGCCCTGCCGTGGAGGTGCTTGGGCGCGGCGTAGTAGGAGAGGGCGACGGGTTCCCCATTCTGGGGAAAGAAGGCGTTTTTAGTAAGAGGGGACACCCAATTCCGCATCCGCCCATGCAGGTTGGGCACGCTCGGCCGGACAGATTTTTCTGTTCAGCCTAGCAAGTCGGACGCGCTCGGCCTAGCAGGTCGGGCACGCCCGAACCCCGTAGGGGTTCTATGCCGCCCTTCCGACTACGCCGCGCCCAAGAAAAGCCCCAGCGGGGCTAGTGAAAGTTGCCCCAGCGGGGGCCGTGTTCGACGCTGACGCGGAGGGGGACGCGGAGGGAGGTGGAGGTTTCCATGACTTGTTTGACGAGGACGGCGGTTTCCGGGGCAGACTCTTCGGGACATTCGAGGATCAGTTCGTCGTGGACCTGCAAAAGGATGGCCGCTTTGGTTCCGGCGATTGCTTTGTCAAGGTTGACCATGGCGATTTTCACGATGTCGGCGGCGGTGCCCTGAATCGGCGTGTTGACGGCGATGCGTTCCGCCCCGCTTTTCACCGTTTTGTTGGACGAGTTGATCTCGGCGATGTAGCGGCGGCGGCCAAAGAGAGTCTCGACATAGCCGTCTTTCTCCGCCTTGCCGATCAGGGAACGCATAAAATCGCGCACCCCTGAGTACGTGTTAAAGTAGCTTTCGATGAACGAGGCCGCCTCGGAACGGGAAATGCCCAGCCCGTTGGCGAGCCGGAACGCGCTCATCCCGTAGATCACGCCAAAATTGATCACCTTGGACATACGCCGCTCGTCGGGGGTCACCTCGCTTTCCGCCTTTTTGAGGATCAGCGCCGCCGTCCTGCGGTGCACATCTTTGCCCTCGTCAAACGACTCGATGAGATTCTTGTCCTCGGAAAAATGGGCCAGCACGGCCAGCTCGATCTGGCTGTAATCGGCGGAAACCAGCGCGTTGCCCTTTTCCGCGATGAACGCCGCGCGGATACGCCGGCCTTCCGCTTCCCGCACGGGAATGTTTTGCAGATTGGGGTCGCGGGATGAAAGCCGCCCCGTAGCCGTGCCCGTCTGCACAAACGTTGTGTGTATCCGGTCGTACTCGTCCGCCTGGCGGGGCAGCGAGTCCACGTAGGTCGAGGCCAGCTTGGAAAGAAGCCGGTAACGCAACACCAATTCGGGGATGGGGTCTTCCCGCGACAGGTCTTCCAGCACCTCGGCATCCGTCGAATAACCGCTCTTCGTCTTTTTGCCCGGCCTTAACCCCCGTTCGACAAAAAGCACTTCTCCCAACTGCTTGGACGAACCTATCTTGAACTCATGACCTGCGAGCTTGTATATCTCCGTCTGAATCGTGTCGAGCTCGGCGGCAAGTTCGGCGGAATAGGCGGCAAGGGACGACTTTTCGATCTTGATGCCCCGCAACTCCATCTCCGCGAGAATCGGAATGAGCGGCGCTTCGATCTTCGTGTAAATCTCAGGCAGCGTGGAGAACGGATCATACCGGCCGGCGCCTGACCGCTTGAGTTGTCCCGGCCCGCTGTCGGGGTTGCCCAGCCATGCGAGGATACTCGTGTCGACGAGGAAACACTTCCAGCGCGGCACTCCCGCCCGGCGCGTCAGCTTATACAGCTCTTTGGTATCCGCCGACACCACCGTGTTCTTAGGGTCCGACACAAACGTTTTCAGGGCCGCAATAATGTCGGGCGTTACCGTGTGGAGCGCCGCCGGGGAGAGAAAGAGTACCCCGTCCCGCCCTGCCGTTTGCAGAGCGTCTTTCGCGGAGAGAATGTTGGTCGCCGGTTCAACCTCGTCCGTCTTGGCCAGCACAGAACCCGACTTGTTCTTGTCCTCCTTAAAACGGACCTCGCGGATCTCCTCCCGCTTCAACACCGTGTTGGCAAGCGCGCCGTTCAAATGCTTCACCGACAACGTCTCGATAGACGCGATCGGCAACTCCACGTCATAGCGAAGCGCGGCAAGTTTACGGGACAACTCCGCGTTTTCCCTCCCCTCGGCCAGCCGTGTCCCTATTGCCCCCTCAATACCCGCGATATTTTTATAAATCTCATCAATGCCGCCGTAACGGGCAATCAGCTTCGCCGCCGTCTTCTCGCCGATACCCTTCACGCCGGGAATGTTATCCGAACTGTCGCCCATAAGAGAAAGCAAATCAAGAATACGTTCCGGCGGAACCCCCCACTTGCTCTTTACCTCGGCCGCGCCGATAACGTCATAATTGCTGCCCGCGTCCCGCGAAGGCCGCAACTCGTAGACCCCGCCGCCGACAAGCTGGAGCAGGTCTTTGTCCGACGACACGATATAACAGGGCCGCCCCTCCTCCCGGCACCTCACCGCCAGCGTCGCGATAATATCGTCCGCCTCAAACCCGTCCTTTCGCAACCCGTGCACTCCCAGCGCCGCCAGCAGCTCCTCCACCAGCGGCACCTGCTCGTGCAGATCGTCCGGGGCCTTCTGCCGGTTCGCCTTGTATTCGGCATACATCTCGTGCCTGAACGTCGGCCCGCGCGAATCAAAAACCGCCGCCATATACTGCGGGTCCCGTTCGTTGATGAGACCGGCAATCGCCCGCGCAAACCCGAAGAGCGCCGACACATTCTTCCCCAGACTGTTGCGGAGCGGACGCGCGATAAACGCGAAGTAACAACGATAGATAAGACCGTAAGCGTCAATAAGGTAAAGCGGCTGCATAATCCGGCAAGTATAACACACCATGCGGGGGAAGTCTCCCCCTACGAGGGAATTGAAAATGGAGAATGGATAAGGGAAAATGATAGGACTAGGCGGGAGAAGTCGCGGCAAATTTTGCCAACCCCTCGCTCCGGTCAAAGCTCAAAACTTGAGCCGCCCTCCGCTACCTCCTCTGTGGGTGGCCCGTTCCTTGCAATGTCGCGTCCTGGTGTAAAGTTGACACATAAGGAGTCGAAAGATGAGAGATGAGATAAGGTACAGCGAGGCGTTCAAGCTTCGTGTAGTGGAGGATGCGGCCTGCGGGAAGTGGACTTTACCCCGTAAGGTAGACACCGTTAAGCGACTTACCTTGAGTTAAACACATGAGG
>JAIRNN010000348.1 GCA_031257995.1 Spirochaetaceae bacterium
AACGAAGATTCCGGCGGCTATTGCCTACACCTTGTCTTGGGGCAGCCCCCGCTCGGACGGGATGACGATAACGACGAGTTTTTCGGCGAAAAACGCTTCCAAACCCGCGTCCCCGCCCGGCTAACCGTCCACTTTCCGGCCAAAAAGGAGGTACAGACCGACTCGAGCGTCCCGGCCAAAGATGGCCCCACGAGAGGTCTGCCCAACACGCAACGTGAGATTGTGAAACCGGCTCATCCGTGCAATCTGCGGTTCCCCGTGATCAAAGCCGTAATGAAGCCTGTGATTGAAGCCGTAATGAAGCCGGGATGTTGCGGGGGACGGGCTGCCGGGACCCTGTTGCATTTATTTACGGTGAAGCGTTTTCGGGGCCCACACCGTGTTGCGGAAATGACGCCAAGCACAACCTATGGGTTGTGCCTGTTCCGCGCGGCAATGGGTGCCGCAGAGGGGGTAGCGTAAGCCCGCAGGACTGGAACGAGGGAGCGGCAATTTGCTACGGCAACTCGTTATCGCAACTTCCCCCTCCTTATGTTGCCTTAGAGAAGCGCTATGCCGCAGATATCACCAATTAAGAGAGGCAGAAGCAAAAATCTGTGTTCATCGAGCCTGTTCCCAAACTCATTTGTATTGGAGTATTACTGTCAGTTGACAAAGAGGTAAGGAATTAACCGCGAAGGCGAATAAGGATAGAAGCGCGCTGATTTGACCGCCGGTTGGCTTTACAAGCAGTCTTGAAGGCGGCTTTCTGTGAAAGCTGGCAAAACGGGCGGATTGGCGATAAAAGCCGCGGCTGCCGGCAAAGACCTTCCGCGCCTTCAGTACCGCAGTGCCAAAGCTGGTATCCAAGCGCCGCCTTTATTGGCGCCGCACCGTGTGGTGTAATTGTATAACGCCCCTGGTACAACCTAAGTTGCGCCATGCGTAACCGTTGTGCCTGTTTCGGGCGCGGCATTGAGTGCCTTCGCGGTTAAATTTTCTTGAAGGTTCGCTGTAAATAAGGTTGTTCTAAGACTCGCTTGGGGGTTTGGAACAAGCTCCATCCTTCTCATCCGCATTCATCTGCGGTTAACCGTGATCCCGTTGTGGTTAACCGCGATTAGGCCTACCGTTTCAGTTGTAACAGTTCTTGCAGCAACTGGTCGGCGGTCTGGATGGTGCGCGAGTTGGCCTGAAAGCCGCGCTGGGTAACGATCATATCGACAAACTCGGCGGCCATATCGACGTTGGACATCTCCAGCGTTCCCGCTATGATTTTGCCTTTCCCGGCGATACCGGACGGGCCGATATTCGCGTCGCCTGAGTTGTTGGAGACGACAAAGGCCGTCTCTCCCGCCTTTTCGAGACCGCCCTGGTTGGAAAACGTGGCAAGCGCGATCTGGCCCAGCGTGCGGTTCGTACCGTTGGTATAGACCCCGGTAATCGTGCCGCTTGAGTCAATCTTAAAGTTTTCAAGATAACCCATCGTGTAACCGTCCTGCGTGAACGCCTTGGTCGAACTCTTCTCCGCGAACTGGGTCATCGAGTTGGTAAAGCCGCCGATGGCGCCCAAGTTCATCCAAAAACCCTGCCTGGCCGGACCATCCTCCCCCGGGGCCGCCGTCATCACGGTGAACTCCACCCACATACGGAGCTCCGTCGTATCCGGGTTGCCTATCAGGTTGCCCACTTCGTCCGTAAAGCCCAAAAGCGTACCGTTATTATCAAACCTAACGAAGAAGTTTGAGGGCCCTCCCGCCGCCGCCTCGTCTTCGCTAAGACCCACCACAACCGCAAGCGCGTTTGCGCCCGGTTCAGGATCGCCTTCCGGGTCAACCGCAAGCTGTACTTCCCAGTCGTTCGGCCTAGTGGGATCAGGGACGCGGGTCATCTGGGCCCGCAACGTGTGCTCCTCGCCAAAACGGTCGTATATCTTGATCGAGGTTGTCCACGTCCCGTTGGCGATGTCAAGCTCGTTCGCCCCTTCCGCCGGAATGTAGGGTGTCCGCTTGTCGAGGTTACACCCGAAGTTGACCATCTTCGTCTCCCGCGCCGGATCCTTTCCCCCCGTGGGAATCACGATGTTTTCCGTGTCGCGCGACACATCAAGTACCATCGTCCCGTCAATCTCCTGCGCCATCCAGCCCTGCACAAACCAGCCGTTGGACGGATTGACGAGGTTGCCCTCCTCATCGGCGGAAAAAGTGCCCGCCCTCGTATAGTAAGCGTTGGTCCCTTCCTTCAAAACAAAAAATCCGTTTCCCGTAATCGCGAGGTCCGTCCCTACCCCGGTACTCTGAAGGGAACCCTGCGTGTGAATCGTGTCGATCGAAGCAACCGACATACCGAGTCCCACCTCTTTCGGATTCACCCCGCCGACATCCTCCGTAGGCCGCGCCGCCCCCGCAAGCTGCTGGTAAAGCATATCCTGAAAGTTCACCCGCCCCTTCTTGAAACCCGTAGTGTTGATGTTGGAAATGTTATTTCCAACCACATCCATCCGCGTCTGGTGGTTTTGCAACCCCGAAACACCGGAAAACAATGAACGCATCATATAGGTTTTGATCTCCTCTCTACAGATGTCGGAGAAAACAGGGAAAATCTTGATAGAAATAAGAGGTAAGGTGGGGGACACCCAATGACGCGCGCGAAACGTTGAGCGCGTTTCTGCCATTTCTGCAACACGGTGTGGGGCCCAAAAAATGCTCCGACACAGATAAATGCAACAGACCCCGTCTCCCCCTCGCTCCAGCCCGCTCTCCGGTCGATATGTCCGCGCTAAAGGCGCGTCCACACCTCCCTCCGTTTGGTCTTACGCTGCCCCCTCTGCGAGCGCGGCCCCCACAACGCCCCGCCCCTATCCCCGACCATTTTCAATTATCCATTATCCATTCCCCCGAAGGGGGAAAGCCCCCGGTACAACGTTTGGCTTGATCCTATGCAGGTTTTGAAACAAGCTCAAGAAATACTAGAGCCTGTTTAGTAACTGTCCGGCAAACGGAAGACGGCGATGAACGTGGGGGCGCTGTAGATGGCGGTGAGGGTATTCGGGTTGACACCCCGTTTTATAATATAGACAGCGCAATAGGAGTAGTTGGTACCGCTACCGCTACCTTGCGCGACATCCCGGTTCTGAGTGTTACTCAACTCGCCGAAATTCCGAAAACGGCGGTTATCGAGGGGAAGCGGAGTAAAAGCGCCGCCGCCGGTTGACCGCCACAAGGTACTGCTACCGCCATTCGTCAAGGACGGAAGCGTGTTATCATTTACGTTTGAAAAATCAATCATTATCGAATTCGCGGAAAACGTTTCGCTAGAAGCGGTTTCGGTTGAACCAATGCGGATGGGATAAAAATTCCGGTTAGAGAAAACAGTCGGGGTAAAAACCTGAATAGTTGAGGTGTTTAACGTCGTGTAGGGCAGGATGGCGGAGTAATCCGAATTGAGCGTACTGTTGATGCCACTCATCCCTTCCGGCGAAATGGTGGATGTTACACTCATATGGCTGATGTAAATCTTATAGTAGAGGAGATAGTTGGGCGAATAATCCGATTCGCCGCTTGTCGACATTCCCCCTATGCGTGCGCTGGTGTTCGAGGTAACGACCACCGCTGAAGGACTGACCGGCGAGAGATAGGGTTCGTCGTCTATACCACATGCACTCATACCGCACACAATGGCGGCGGCTATGAAAAGCGATAAAAACGCGAGGAAAAAAGTTGGTTTTGTGTATGTTTGCCCTAAACCCATTAGTTCCCGTCAAGCACGATGAGTCGTGATTGTGCCAGGTTTCTCCATGTCTCACCGGAAGAGTCAGGATAATCTTCCACCACTTTCCGGTAAGCGAGGCGGGCGGCCTCCCTATCGCCCTGAGCTTCCTGCAAGCGGCCAATGGAAAACTGTGCCCTCGCGCCGATTAAAGATGCCGGAGTGCCGATACTCCGGCTGAAATAATCGATGGCCTTCGCAACGTTGCCCCCCTCCTCTGCCGCAACCCCGGCGTTAAAGAGGCTGGGCCCGGAGAGATGCGTTTTTGCGCCCTTTATTGCCGATTGCTCAAAGGCGTTTTCGGCATCGGCCCACTTTTTTTCTTTCGCGTAGATAGTCCCGACAAGAGACCACGCCTTCGCCCCCGGATAACCGCGCGCGCTTTCCGCGAAAGTCTGGAGATCGCCACGCAGGGTTTCAATCTCCGCATTCGTTCCCGCATCTGCCGCTTCATTCCCGATGCTGTCCGCCAACTTGTCGTAATGTTCTATCAAGCCTTCCAAGGCGGCCAGTTTCTTCTTGGTATCCGCGTCCAGCACTCCGGCGGCGATAAAAAACACCGCGATCGCCCCGATAACGGCGGACAGCGATCCGATGAAAATCTTTCTCTTTTGTTGCAGAAAATCCGCAAGCGAGCGCGTTTTTTCCAATTTAGCGACGGTATTTTCGCTTTCCATTTATGCTTCCCTTTCAACCTCTAATTCTTTGATGAGCCGCGACAAATACGTCCGCTCTATATCGAGAATCCTCGCCGTCCGCGTCTGATTCCAGTTGTTTTTTTCAAGCGCCGCCCGGATAAAACGCTTCTTAAAGTCATTCACCGCCGTTTTCAGATCACAATCGGCGTTCATGATGTTTGCCGCAGACGTTTCGTTTACCAGAAACAGATCGTCTTTTTCGATAAACGGGCCGGTGGCGGTTACACAGGCGCGTTCGATACAATTTGAAAGCTCCCGCACGTTGCCGGGCCACGCAAAGTTCATTAGTGCCGACAGTGCCTCATTGCTAAACCCTTCAAACCGTCTCTCCGCCGCCTTTTCGTGTTTTTCCTTGAAAAAAACGGCCAGCCTTCGTATATCCTCGCCCCGTTCCCTAAGCGGCGGCACCCGCACCGGCAACACGTTCAGACGGTAGTACAAATCTTTGCGAAAACGTCCGTCTTCAATCAGGGACTCGAGGTTCTTGTTGGTCGCCGCGACAATCCGCACATCGGCAGTCAACGAAACATCCGCCCCGACTTTCTCGAAAGACTTCTCGGCAAGGAAGCGCAACAGTTTAGCCTGAATGGGCATCTCCACATCGGCGATCTCGTCCAAAAACAATGTACCGCCTTCCGCCAGTTCAAAACGGCCTTTCCGGTCGGTTTCCGCCCCGGTAAAAGCGCCTTTCACGTAGCCAAAGAGCTCGCTTTCCGCGAGTCCAAGCGGCAGGGCAGCGCAGTTTACCCTCACGAAAGGCCCGATCGCCCGCCCGCTGCGCAGATGAACTTCTTCGGCAAAGAACTCTTTCCCAACCCCGCTTTCACCCAAGATGAGAACGGGAGAATCGGTCTGGGCAATTTTTCCCAAAACGGCGAGTTTCTCCTTCATCACGGCACTTTCCGCAATGAAGATCCGTTCTCTTTCCTCCGCCATAAGGTTATCACTTCTTCAGAAGGTCGCCCAACGTAAACATCGAGCCGTCCGTTTCTTCACCGGCAAGATATTGGGACACCTCTTCACGGGCAAGATGCCTTTTATAGTCGCGGATCGAGAATGCCGCTTTTCCCTTGTCGCCATGCACTTCAATCACCGCAGCCTTCACCTTGTCGCCAACCTTGTATTTCCGCAAAGCCTCGTCGGGATTCTCGTCGGGGTTTTCCACAAGGTTTGATTTGTGAATAAGGCCCTCGATGCCGCCCGGCACCTTCACAAACACGCCGAAATCGGTCACAGAACAAATCTCCCCTTCGATCAGAGAGCCCACCCGGTAAGCGGATGAGAAACTCTGCCACGGATCATCGGTAAGCTGCTTCACGCCGAGCCGTATTGAATGCTTTTCGGCATCCACAGCAATGACGATAACCTCGATATCCTCGCCCTCTTTCAGCTCGCTGCCCGGATGCTTGACTTTCTTGGTCCACGAAAGATCGTCCATGTGCAGAAAGCCGTCGATGCCTTCTTCCATCTGGACAAACGCCCCGGCATTGGTGATCTTGACCACTTTACGGACGAGCCGGGTGCCGACAGGATACGTTTCTTCGATATTATCCCACGGATTTTGCCCGGCCTGTTTAAGACCGAGCGAAACGCGGCCCTGCTGGAGATCGTAGCCCAGAATCATACATTCGACAACATCTCCGACCTTGACAAGATCGCTCGGCTTCTGGACTTTTCGCACCCACGAGAACTCAGAGATATGGGCAAGCCCCTCGATCCCCTCGTCAATCTCGATAAACGCGCCGAATTCGGCCAGCTTGGTCACTTTGCCTTTGACAATCTGGTTTACATGAAACTTTTCTTCAAAATGTACCCACGGATCATCGGTAAAATGTTTCAACGAAAGGTTTATCCGCTTCTGGTTAGGATCAATACGGATAACTTTGAGTCTGAGTTGCTGACCTTTCTTCACGAAATCGCGAGGCCGCAACACATGCCCCCAACTCATATCGTTGACATGAAGCAGGCCGTCAAAGCCGCCCAAGTCAACGAACGCGCCGAAAGAGGTAAACGACTTCACCTCGCCGGTTACTTCGCTGCCAACCGGCACATTCATAAAAAACTCTTCGCGCTTCCGGTCCATCTCTTCTTCAAGGAGCCTTCTCCTGCTGATGACAACGTTTTCTTTGCCGTCTGAATAGATACGTTCGACCAAGGCTTGGATTTTCTCCCCGATCATCGTGTCCGGGTTTTCCACACGCATCACGTCGACTTGGCTGGTCGGCAGAAACGCCGTTACATCCCCGCCGATCTGCACCTCGAACCCGCCCTTGACGTGACGGAGAATCGTCCCCTCAACCGGTTCGTGATCCTGAAACGCCTGCTTGAGGTTTTTCCGGCCGATTTTTGAATCGGCTTTTTGTTTGGAGACAATAACCTCGCCGCGCTTGTTCTCTTTGGTGATGAGAACAACAGAGACCTCATCCCCGACTTCCGGAATCTCGCGGAACTCAGTGATCGGGATTTTGCCTTCCGACTTGTACCCTACATCGACGAAAACCTGATCCTGCGTCACCTGAATGACCTTGCCGGTGACAAGCTGTCCTTCTTCAAGCTGCTCGAGATTTTTCAGGTACTCTTCCTGTAATTGTGTTTGGACTTCCCCATTGTCTCTATTGTCACCATTGACAGGATCGATAGAACCGAAAGGATCAATAGGATCGATAGAATCAATGGGACCGATAGGATCCGACTTTGCCATGTTCATTCCTCTACTGCTTATACGTCTCTTAATAATAGTGCAAACTTCATCTAAAGTCAAGGGGGACGTGTCAATGTATTCAACTCCCTCGCCTAACTGTAACGCGCCCTCCGGTTTCTCGCGGTCAATCGCGTCCCGCCCTTCGATGCCGCGCCGGATCTCCTCAAGGCTCAATGCCGACGACCCCTGGTCAAAACGCCGCCGGGCGCGGGTTTCCACAGAGGCATCTATGAAAAACCGGAACTCGGCATCCGGAAAGGCGACCGTCGTCATGTCGCGGCCTTCAACGATCACATCCCGTCGGGAAGCCTCCTTCTGGGAGGCTACCTTCCGGATGATGTCGTTCACCAGACGGCGCAACGGCACGATGCACGAGACTTTCCCCACCAGCGCGTCAACCTCGTCGGTGTGCAAGTACGCCGTTACGTCCTCGCCGCCCAAAAAGACCGCGTCACCCTCGTATCCGATTGTTTCCTGCCGGGCATAGCGGACGATCGCGTCCGGGTCGTCTGAGTCAATCCCGTTCTTCCTCGCGCCATAGGTGAAAGCGCGGTATAAGTTACCCGAATTAATGTAGGTAACATCCAAATCACCCGCCAGTGTTCTGGCGATGCTGCTTTTTCCGGACCCCGCCGGCCCGTCCAAGGCGATAATCATATATCTTCTATGTTACTCCATAATTTCATGTATTGCAACCCCTCTCAATTCGATGTCTGTCCGGCTGCCGTTTGGAATCGGCGTTACCCGGCCAAGCACTTCCAGCGGCCTTTCCGTGTTGACCAGAACTGCGTAATCGAACCGCACCTTGGCCATCCCCTCAAGGCGGGACTTGGTCTCGTAGCCGACAAGGAGATTGAACGCCGTCTCCGTGTCGCCCGCCTCCAGATTCGCCGCCATCCCTCGCCAAATTACCATGCAGTCCCGGTAAAGGTACGGCTCGGCCTCGACTTCGGCAAAATTGAACCGGTCCTTCAAACTGGCAAAGTCGGAATCTTCCATATAAGAGAGAAGAATCCGCGCCTTGTTCTTCACCGCACCGGTTGCGTTAGACTCAAGGATCCGGTTCATCTCTACCCGCGCCGCCTCGTCACGCCGCCGGTTGAAGAGCGTCCGCCCTTTATCAAACGTATCAAGAATCTCTTTGTTGGTCAACACGAACCGGAACGTCCCCTCCGTCCCGGCGGGCGCGTTTTTTTCTTCCGCCGTGAGAGATGCCGCCTCGAGCCCATCCCGGCTGGGCCGCTCAATCCGGGGCAGCCGGATCACCCCGCGCTTGAAGAGCGTTACCGCGCCATACCCCAGCCCCGCCAGTGCCGTAAGAAGCAGCGCGAGAGCGACCGTTTTCAGCGACATCGGCACCGACGGAAACGAAGGATACAGCCCCGCGATCTTTTTCTCGTTTTTCCACGCCGTCAACGTGCCGCCGTACTGTTCCAGCATCTTCAAGCCCCGCCTAGCGGTCCGGTTCCCCGCGTCAAAGTCCTTCACCCGCAGATAGAACGAAATCGCCTTCGCGCTCTCCCCCCGCCTCATGTGCAGCGCGGCAAGTGCCAGAAGCGGCCCCGCCTTCTCTCCGTCCTTCTCCACCGCCCGCCTGAGCAACGGAAACGCGCTCCCCGCATTGCCCGATTTCAGATAGCACAGCCCCAGTACATAGGGAAACTGCCACGAGTCGCCATACGAAAAAACCTCGGCCTCAAGCAACTTGATCGCCCGCGCGTAATGCCGTCTCCGGGCAAGTCTAACGGCTTTCACGAGAATCCTGTCCATCGTCTCCATTTTACCACAAAACACAAAAGTTTTCGCCCCCGGCATTTATCACAGACTTAATCACATTTTAACCATGAACCACACGAACGGAATAAAAGGATTGCAAAACAGAAGTTCGTGGTTAAATGGGGTGAATTTTTGTGTCTTTTCCTGATATTTCTTTTTAGATGTGTTATATTATCCCTATGATGTTGACAGTAGCAAACGAAAAGACAGCATACGCCATTCACGGCCCACATAACCCCCGCGCTTTATAATATCTCGTGGAAAGCGTGTCAAGCCCCCTCTAAGAGCCTGTTCAATATCTTTACAAGATTCGCGAAAAGTTAGATAATAGAGGAAACCAACAGGGAGGGGAAACAGGATGAGAGTAACTTATCCGGGCGGCATCACCCGTGAGCAGTTTTTGCGGACAGAATACCTGCTGAGGACGGCGCGAAAAGTGACGGGGCCGCGAACCTGCGGCTTGTATGACATTT
>JAIRNN010000349.1 GCA_031257995.1 Spirochaetaceae bacterium
ATTTCTTTTCGCGAAGATGACCGCCGCTTTTTTTAGGATTTCGTCCGCCTCCTCCAGATCCGCCGCCCGTTTCTTCAGCCGCGCCGCCTCCGCGTCCCGGGGGTTCCCCTGACCGGAAAACGCCTCCTGCCCGCTCCGGCCCGCCTGTTCAGCCGTCCTCCCGTTCGCTTAGGGCTGCCGCCGCCTCTTTGTACTCTTTTGAGTGTTTCTGCCGTCTTGCCGTAATGTCTCCCCTTGCCAGTTTCTCTGTGGCTTAACCCTTTGTCTACTCCCGGGGGGCCAGCCCAGTTTGAAAATCCACATGTATCCGTGTCATCTGTGTTCATCTGCGGTTAAACGTGATTCCAGCAAAAAATTTACTGTTTTTTCACGTTTTTTTGGGATGCCCACTTGACAAAAATTTTCGGGTGTGGCATAAGTACTTATCGTCCTGAATGTCAGGGCGAGATGAATGCCCATAAGGGTAATAGTTGTAATGAAGAAAACATTGTTTTTGATGCATTCTTTCCTCGTGTACTTCCTTCTGTCGTGAAGTCTCTCCATTCATCAAATGGGTTTTTAGGCTCTTAAACGCCCCTTTTAGGCCCTGTTTAGGTCGTTTTCTGCGGGTTTTCCTGTTTTTCGCTTTTCACCTTTCCGTGTCTCACGGGTTGTCCGTACGCCTGAAACAACGCTCATAAACACAGCGGCCCTCCTCCTCAAAGCCGAAAAAGAAGGGCCGCCCGTGGATAGCCTTCCGGTTTCATACTGGTCCGGCTCCCGTGCCGGAGGGCCGCTGCCCCTTTTCGGCTAGATTAATTTTGAGGCAACAGCAATTCCGATTTCGGAAAAATTTAGGATTGAATACCGTTTGTAACTATTCAGGTGGGGGAAGTCTCCCCCTCCGCTCCGGGCTTGAGCCCTCCGCTTACCCCCTCTGCGGGGGACACCCCCGCAACGCCCCCGGCACAATCACGGATTCAATCACAGGCTTCATTACGGATCACCGCACATTACGATCACCGCACATGAACACAGATGTATATCCGAGAGTTAGGGCAACGCTGGTTAACTTGAGGCCGTGCCAACTCACCTTGGCATTCACGTTACCGTAGTTAAGCGTTGCTCAACACATATATTTGCTCGTTTCACTGTGCAAACGAGGCAAACGGCTGATAAACATCAGCTTTGCTTGCCTTGCATTAAAGGAGCACTGATTGCGTTGGCTATCCGTTACCCGAGGTTTCCAGCACATGCGCGTCCCGCTGGGCGATAAGGGCCAGTTCCGCAGCCTTGAAAGCGTGTTCCTGGGTCATGGCGTTTTCCGTGCGGTTAAGGCAGTCGAGGATGAGTTGGCCGAAATAGGGGAAGCCCACTTTGCCCTCGACATGATAATAGCACTCCTCCTTGCCGTTGGCAAGGAACACATGGCCGCCGCCCTGCCCCTTGAGACCTAAGTTCATGTATTTGCGCTGTTCAATAAAGCCTTCGGTTCCCAGAATGAAGAGCCGCCCGTCGCCCCACATCTGGAGGCCGTCGGGGGTGAACCAGTCCACGCGGAAATAGCCCGTGGCGTTGTTATCCAAGACAATCTGGCAGTCGCCGAAGTCGTCCAGTTCCGGGTACTGGGGATGGTTGTAGTTGGCGATCTGGCTGTGGGCTACTTTTCCGTCCCGCGCTCCGGTGTAATGCAGTATCTGGTCGATGTTGTGGCTGCCTATGTCGCAGAGAATGCCGCCGTAGTTTTTCTTGACGAAGAACCAGTCAGGCCGCCCTGCCGCGCCGAGCCGGTGGGGGCCGAACCCGACGACCTGCAAGACCCGGCCTATAGCGCCCTGTTCCACAAGCTGACCGGCAAAAACGGCGGACTCGACGTGTATGCGCTCGCTGTAATAGACGGCGTACTTTCTTCCGGTTTTCTTAACCTTCGACCGGGCTTCCGCAAGCTGCTCCAGCGTGGTAAGGGGTGCCTTGTCGGTAAAGTAATCTTTACCGGCGGACATTACCCGCATCCCCAGGGCGCACCGTTCGCTGGTCATACACGCGCCGGCCACGAGTTGTACCGCGCCGTCGTCCAGCACTTCTTCCTCGCTTACGGCGGGCTTCGCGGCGGGAAAACGCGCGGCGAAACTTTTCATATAAGCGGGGTTGGGATCGTAGTAGCTTTTCAATACGCCTCCCGCCTCGATAAGGCCGTTGCACATTCCGTAGATGTGCCCGTGGTACAGCCCCGCCGCCGAAAAAACAAACTCGCCCGGCTTTACCACCGGCGCGGGTTTTCCTACCGGCGCGTAGACCGCGCCGTCACTTGTCTCTGCCATAATTGCTCCTTCTCTATCTCTTATTGGTAACGGGACCCGGTGGTAATGTTCCCCGCAAGGTCTTTCGCGGAAAGGGATTTCTCGTAAAAGTGAGGAACCGCCGCCATGATGCCCTTTACCGTGTAAAAGGGATCGTCCTTCTCCAGGGGCAGTTTTACGGCGGACTCCGACGCGCCGGCCTTGTAAATCGCGCTGACGAGTTCTATGGTGTTGCGCCCGTCGCGGCCCGTAATTGCGGGACTCTCGCCCGATTCGAGGGTGGTAAGCAACTGCTCGATCTGCCCGGTATGCGCTGTGTAGTCCAAGGGCTTCCAAGCGGCCGCGATCCCATTCAGTTCCCGCTCAAGCGCTTCATTATGCTCCTTTAAGGGAAAGGCGTTGGGGCCCGCCGCTGCGGCGTGAACTTTCCACGGCGCGGAAACACGGGCCTTTTCGCACTGGAAGACAAGCTTCTGCTCCTCGCCGTGGTGGATTACGGAACTGGTTATCTGGGCCAGAGCACCCCGCGGGTACTGTAATACCGCCACCGAGAGGTCTTCCACCTCGGCGTTGCTGTGGGCCGCGTTGGTAAGAACCGCCGTTACTTTTTCCGGGAGGCCCATCATCCATATCAGCATATCGATGTGATGAACCGCGTGATTCAGGGTGCAGCCGCCGCCTTCGGTTTCCCACTTGCCCCGCCACCAGAGGTCATAGTAATGAAAACCCCGCCACCAGAAGGAATCTGCCTGGGCGTGGAGGACTCTGCCCGCAAGACTGCTGTCCAGCGTTTTTTTCAGAATGGCGATAGGATCGTGGAAGCGGTTCTGGGCGACGCTTGCCAGCACTTTGCCACTTTCTTTTTCGGCGGCGAGCATGGCATCGCACTCTTCAAGGCTTGCCGCCATAGGTTTTTCAACGAGGATGTTTATGCCCGCTTTAAGGCAGGCAACGGCGGTCTCCGCATGACGGAAAGGAGGCGTACAGATGCTCACCAGATCGAGGGAGATATCCCCTTTTTTAACGGCGGCGAGGAGCCCCTCAACCGAATCGTACACGGCAACCGTATCCAGAACGTATTTCCTTTTGTATTCGTCCGCCTTCTCCGGAGCGGAGTCGCAGAAGGCGGCTATACGGCAGCGATGCGGGAAAGCAAGATACGCCTCGATATGCAGGCGCGAAATGCTCCCTGTGCCGATAATCCCGATGTTCAGTAAAGAATCATTCATAGACTTTGTTCCTTTCAATATGTTGAGCCTGTTTCAAAACACGAGCGAGTTTTGAAACGGGCCATGCACTTTCTCAGGCTAATGCCTTGCGAATTTGCGTTTTTAGAGGTTGCTGTTTCAAAACTTGAGATTTTGAAACAGCCTCTGTTTTTATGAGAATGTGAGAACCTATTTTACCCTTTGACCGCGCCGATAGTAACCCCCGCGATAAAGTACCGCTGGAGCCACGGATAAACCACCAGTATGGGGACGGTAGCAAACATGACGGCAGCGGCTTTCATTCCGTCGCTGGCGGCCGGTATGCCGCCGGCTATGCCTTCCTGTACCTCAATGGACGACAGGTTGTTAATGATGTTGTACAACTTGAGCTGTATCGGATGGAAATCCGCCTTGGTCAGGTAGAGCAGCGCGTCGGAAAAACCGTTCCACCGGCCTACCGCGTAGAACAGTGCCAGTGTCGCCAGCACCGCCGACGACAGCGGCAGATAGATACGTACCAGTACTGTGAAGGGATTCGCCCCGTCCAGCTCCGCCGACTCCCTCAGACTTTCCGGCACCCCGTAGAAGAAACTCCGCAGGATTATCATGTTGAACACCGAAAGACAGCTTGGCAGTATCAGCACCAGCGGGTTATTCAGCAGGCCCAGACTCTTGATCAGAATGTAGTTCGGAATGGTCCCCGCATTGAAGTACATCGTAAAGATTATTAACGTGTTGATCGCCTTTTTCCCTTTGAGCGGGTACGTGAGCGGAAACGCGCACAGTATTGTGATCCCCAGGGAAACCAGCGTGCAGATAACCGTGAGAATCGCCGTCCATAGCAGCGAGCGGGAGAACGAAGGGTCCTGGAACACGAAGCGGTAGGAGTCAAGCGTCGGGTCCACCGGCAGGAACGATACCCGCCGATTGATGATCGCCATAGGGTCGCTTAAAGACCGCGCCAGAAGATTCAGCATGGGAAAAATGCAGATCCCGATCACCGCGAGGCATATCAGGCCGATGACCATGTCGCCGATTTTTTTTGACTGTGAAGATACCATTTTTGTCTCCTTTTACCAAAGGCCCCGTTCGCCGAACTTCTTTGCCAGCGTGTTGGCCGCCAGCAGGAAGATGACACAGACAACCGACTGAAACAGCCCGATTGCCGCCGTATACGAGAATTGCTGAGACCGGATACCGACCCGGTACACCATCGTGCTGATGACGTCGGCCACCTGCATGACGCGGAAATTAGCCAGGGTGTAGGGCCGATCGAACTCAATGCCCAGAATGCGGCCCAGGTTCATAATCAAGAGAACCACGATGGTTGAGCGCAACCCCGGCAGGGTTACGTGCCAAATCTTGCCCCAGCGTCCCGCGCCGTCCACCTCCGCCGCCTCGTAGATTTCGGGGTTAATTCCCGTAATGGCGGCAAGGTAGATGATGGTACCCCAGCCCATCTCCTTCCACACGCCCAAGCCCACGTAGGTGCCGACCCACAGCGAATCGTTCGTCAGGAAGTCGATAGGGCCGACACCCATTTTCCCCAGCATGACGTTGATAACACCGTCTGACGGCGCGAACAACTGCGATGCTATCCCGCTGATGATGATCCACGAAAGAAAGTGCGGCAGGTACACCACGGTCTGGGTGAACTTCTTGTAGCCGGGGAAGGTCATCTCGTTAAGCAGGATAGCCAGAATGATCGGGGCGGGGAAGCCCACAATGAGGTCGAGGAAGTTCAGCACTAGGGTGTTCCGCAGGGCGTTGCCGAAGTCGCGGGAGGTAAATGCCTGGGCGAACCATTTGCCGCCGGCCCACGGGGACTCCCAAACCCCTTGGAACAGGTTATAATTTTTAAAAGCGATGACGATATTCGTCATGGGAATATAACGGAAGATCAGGAAGAACAGCATGGGAAGCAGCAACATGGCGTAAAGTATCCACGTCCGCTTAACGTACTTTATTCTCCCCGATCCGGCAGCTGTTTTTAGTTGTGCCATAAATCTCTTCCGCTAATCGGGATACTTCTCGCGGCGTTCGTCGATGACCGCCTGAGCTCCGGAGTTCAGCCAGTCTTGGATTCCGGCTTCCCACGTTTTGTCGAAGTCGGCAGGCTTGCACGTGATCGACTCCGCGAGGAGGACGTTGCCCTTATCGATAAGGGTCTGGGTGTACGCCCCGGCAGCGGAGAGCACTACCGGGATGACGGGGTCGGATACCGCGTTGGTCATTGCCAGACTGTAGGCGTTTTCAATCATGACGACGGGCCACGGATAAGCGTTCGCAAGCCCGCGCAACGTGAGTTCGGGGTCCCCCAGATCAAGCCCGTTGATCGTCAGCGTGTAGTCGATGTTCTGCGGGCTGTTCTGAATCCACGGACCCTCGGCGGCTTTGATCTTAGGTACGCCGTTCACGATGTCGTGGTTCACTCCTTCCTTGCCGATTTGCAGGAAGTTATAGTTTTCATAACGGGCAAGCCAGTTGATATACCGCAGTACCGCCTCCGGATTTTTCACCGTTTTGGGGATAAACATAAAAACGCCTGCCGAGTCATATTTGAGCTTACGGGTAATTCCGTCCGGCCCGGTGATCGGATCAAACGCGATGAGTTCCGCATTAGGGATATTCTTGAGCAAATCCGAAAAGATATGGTCGTTTTCACGATAAATCTTGTCCCAGTCAGAGCCAAAAGCACCCACCGTCCCGGCGCGTACCGGATTCCAGCGTTCCTCCTCGCTCTTTATCAGTACAAACTTAGGATCAATGAGGCCGTCGTTGTACATCCGGTTCAGGAAGCGCACCCCTTCTTTATAACCGGGCAAGAGGAAATGCCGGTCGACAACGAGGTTGACCCAGCGGTCTTTCAGACTGATATCCGGGTCGATGAAGGCATAGCAGATAGGCTGTACCTCGTAAGCGAGATTGTTTCCCATGCCGAACGGGATAACCGCCTGACGGCCCACACCGCCGGGGTCTTTTTCCTTGAACGCGAGCAACGCCCGGTAAAACTCTTCCGTCGTCCTGGGAACGGGAAGCCCCAGCTTGTCCAGCCAATCTTTGCGGATAAACATATTCCGGTTCGCGGTATTCATGCGGCGGGCAGGAACGGCGTAGACCGCTTTGGTTTCCGGGTCTTCAAAGCGGCGGATCATGTCGCGGCCGGGAAGCGCGGGGTCTTCTCCCAGAAAAGTCTTGAAATCGGCTAGAAGCGGCGAATTTATATACGGCCCTATATCGAAAAGGCCGCCCAAGTCGCGGTACTGCGCGATCAGTTCCTGCGAATAGGTCAGACATACGTCCGGCGGGGTTCCGGCGGCCATCAGGTTGTTGATAGCCACCGTTTCTTCCCAGCGCGGAATGGCGACAAAATTGACTTCAATGTTCGCGTCTTTAAGTAGTTTTTCCTTTATCCATTTCGTCCATTCATTGTTCGTGGGATCGGTCTTGCCGCCGTCCGTTCCCCGGTCGAAAACCTCAATTGAAATCGTTGCGATCCCCGAAACTGCTTCGCTCTTTTTCTTGCAAGCCCCGAAGGGCAACAACACGCTCATGGCAAACAGAATCGCCGCCATTTTCCAAACCCCATTCACATCGTGCTTCCGGCAGAAACGCGAAGCCACCTTACCGATAGGGAAGGAGGGGGGGGGGGCCTAGTACGAACCCATATACACTTCTCATATTAACCTCCATGAGAAAAAAAAGACGTAAGGCTTTAACACCTATAATGATACTCTAACACGTCCTTAAAAAAATGTCAAGTGGTACCACCAAAAAAAGATAAAAAAACGTGAAAAAAGTTACAAATTACGATGACGGCTTGCCGGCGTGACGGGCAGCCGCGTCCTGCCCGCATTGCGAGCATGTACGAGGCATACTTGCGATTGTAGCCCGGCATCTGTCTTCCTTAAAGTTCACATCAAGCATCCAACGCGGTCCGTTCCCTGTTCCCCAACACCCCCGAATATCCTCCCCGAATCCTTCCGAGGGCGTATCCTTATTGCTGATAAAATACCGGACACGAACACCCGTTTCATCCCCCGCCGTACGGCTCGCCCGGCATTCTATGACGCCCGCAAGGCCCTTCCATTCCTTCTTCCCGCTCAGAAACCCCGTATCCTTCTCCGCCCCGTCCTCCCGCGGCCTTTCCCAACCCCGCTTTCCCATACGCCCTCAGGCAAGCCTTTCGCCTTTTCACCGTCAAGGCATTCAAAATACCCCCTGATTTCCTGGCGCCGTATTGGCTGATT
>JAIRNN010000026.1 GCA_031257995.1 Spirochaetaceae bacterium
TTACCGCGACGCGCTCCTCCCTTAATCCGGTGGAATTGCAATATAACCTGAATATGGCTGTTGACAATCTTTGGTCTATACATAAAGCTATAGTTACATTTTCATAATGTCCTACAGGTTCTTTTCGGTTACATTTTGAAATGTCTCATCACGGCGGGGCGGGAAGGCACAGAATGGAAACGGGTGCCTTAGCGGTTAATTTTATCCGTTCTGTAAACAGACAGAAATGCCCCAATACGAATGGGTTTTGAAACAGGCTCTTTATCTATGTGCTTGCCCCGCCCGCCTGCAACTACCAGTGATCATGGTCAATGGAAAAGTGTTTGTATCCGTTTGGCGGGACTTGGGTTACTCGAACCTCGCGCACATGAGCATGGCGCGGCCCTTGGTGAAGCCAATCCAGAAAGACCTGCGTCTTCTCTTCAGGGCCTTCTGCCCACACCTCGACATCCCCGTCTCTAGTGTTGCACACCCAGCCTTTCACGCCAAGCCGCTCCGCCTCGGTCGCCGCCATCCACCGGAACCCGACCCCCTGCACTCGTCCCGTAACCACAGCGGAAAACGCCGTCATTCCCATGCCGTCTCCTATCGTGTATGATGTGTATATGATACTCGATAACATCGCCGCGTCAACTAGGGAACGCCTCGCGAAGGTCAAAGAAAAGTCCGCTTTTGAAGAAGCGCTGCGGATGCCGGGGCTCTCGTTTATCTGCGAAGTGAAAAAGGCTTCCCCGTCAAAAGGCGTGATCGTGGAAGACTTTCCCTACCTGCGTATCGCCCGCGAATACAAGGAAGCCGGGGCCTCGGCAATCTCCGTGCTGACCGAGCCGCGCTTCTTTCAAGGCAGTCCCGCCTATTTGCAGGAAATCGCCCGCGAAGTGTCCATCCCCTGCTTACGCAAAGACTTCATCATCGACGAATACCAAATCTACGAGGCGAAATTCCTCGGCGCGGCCGCTGTTCTCCTCATCTGCGCGTTACTCGAAGAAAAACAGTTGGCCGCCTTCGTTGCCCTGTCCGAGTCCATCGGCCTATCCGCCTTGGTCGAGACGCACCGCGAAGCGGAAGTGGAGGCAGCCCTCAAAGCCGGCGCGAAAATCATCGGTATTAACAACCGCGACCTCCAAACCTTCACCGTAGACTTGGACGTTACCCGCCGTCTCGCAAAACACATCCCCGGCGGCATCGTCAAAGTAAGCGAAAGCGGTATCCATTCCCCCGATGACGTAAAGCGTGTTACAGATTCCGGCGCAGACGCGGTACTCATCGGCGAATCCATGATGCGGGCGCGGGACAAGAAGCGGTATCTCGATGAACTTGCCGGGAAAATTTGAAAACCGGGTTGACTAAAAGGTAAAAAGGGAACATGGATAGACAGGGCGCCTCTCAAGGTTCCCAAAATATATGTGGCCCCCCACAATTGCCGCCTCAGAGAATCGAACTCTAGACACAAGGATTTTCAGTCCTTTGCTCTGCCAACTGAGCTAAGGCGGCCTATCGCAAGCGTCTCCCGCTCACGATGAACCCAGTCTGCCACAACGAAAAATTTTTGTCAAGAGGGGGTTCAATACGCGTGTCAAGGTGCCATAGCAATGGTCCCCTGCGGTTTATGCGGCATAGGAATCCGGCTGGCCTTTTTCAGATATTTTTATCTCCTCTACGGAGAGAGGCATCCCTTTCCACAGGATGTTTATGCTCCCGTCAAGCCTGACCCGTACGTCCGCCCGTGCATATTCTTTTTGATAATTAACGGCTGCGGGACACGGGCGGCGGCGCGGGCGCCAGGGACAGCGAAGGACACGGCGGCCGGCGCGTTGAGGAGTATTGAAGCGCTGTTATGGCATGTTAATTACGGTTACCTAAACGCGCGTAAAAACAAAGGTATTAACATAGATTTGGTGCCGGTAAAAGAGGTTGAAATGGATGAGACGCGGAGTTTTGCGGGCGGTAAATCCCGTCAGCGCCGGCTATGGCGGGCGGCAGATCATAAGACGGGAGAGCCGCCGGCATTTCATTTCGGGACGCGGGAGTATAAAAATCTGAGCGGACGGTTAAGGCTGCTGAAGCCGTATGAGATAAAGGCCGTGTATTCCGATGATCATTTTGCTTGTAAGTCCCGCGTTACGGAAAGCGAGGCGGTTACGGGCAAACAGAACACTCAAAAGACAGAAAGGAAACGTCTGTCGTTAAGGACATGGTGTTCCCGTCTGGCGCGGAAAGGGACACGTTTTTTCAAGGATCCGCGCATGCGTAACATTGCTGTCGCGCTTGTGATCAATTTCTGGTTTTTTCACAAGATTGTTTGGTAACAATGTTTTTCGCCCACGTCAATTTTATTCCTTTGGGGTTAACTACCCCGCCCCTTGGGACGGTTAAAACTGGGGGTGCGGGGGATTTGTTCCCCCGCATACGCAAAGATTTCAAGGGAAAATCTTCAATACCCCGCCGCTTGCGGCGGGGATTTTTTATTTCGCGCCGTTCCGTCTTGTCGATACACCCGAAAGATTTTAAACCGTCCGCGAGAATGTATGCGGAGATTCTGAAAATCGGCATTCCCTCGGCGTTCTCAAATATCGCGATGACCATTTGTTTTGTCTTTAGAAACCGGATAGCGGCAAGCTACGGTGATTTTGTCATTGCCGGCAGCAGCATCAACCAAGGGATAGGCTCGATTAGTTTTATGCTCATTACGGCGCTTGCTATGGGCTACCAGCCGTTCGCCGGCTTTAACTATGGGGCGAAAAACTTTGAGCGGCTCAAAGCGGGCTTTCGCGTTACCATACTCTACTCAACTGTTTTATCTGTGTTTTTTGTCGTGGTGTTTGCTCTGGGGGGACGGAGTATCTTCACCCTTTTTATCCGCGACGAGACAACAGTGGACGCGGGCGTGAAAATGCTGTACGCTACCTTGTGGGCCTTGCCTTTTGTGGGCATTCAAATGACTATGATGGTAACGTTTCAAGCATTGGGAAAGTCGGTTCTCGCGACCATTGTAACGCTGGGGCGGGATTTTCTGTTTTATCTTCCGCTTCTTTTTCTGTTCAATAGTCTCTGGCACTTCAACGGCTTCATGTACAGCCAGCCTGTCGCTGACGGACTTACGACCTGTGTCGCCCTTGTCTTGAGCGCCCGCTTGTTCAAAACACTAAAAGCGGCAAATAATGGCAAATAAGGAGGAATATCTATGGAGAAATGGCATGAAGGATGAACCAAAGCAGGATTTGCTCCAGCGAAATTTGCTGCAAGCGCTTTTCTGCTTTAAAAACTCATGTTACGCAAAAGCACCATTATCCCCCATGTTAAAGGCAGAAAGTAATTCCATCGCGCGTTTCAGTGATGCCAGGTAAATTTGTGATTTTACCGCAAAATGATTGTATCCGTG
>JAIRNN010000237.1 GCA_031257995.1 Spirochaetaceae bacterium
GGTATCCGGTCAGCCGGGCGAATTCGTCAAGCAGAGCCTGCTTTTCCTTTTTCGACGCCTTCCGGTAACGAGGCCTGTATTCCCTTGTTACCGCCTGTTTTTCTTTCCTGTTTAACCCCATTCGGGTGCCCTCCTTCGTTCCCCCTTATTTTAATTTGGGTAACAGCGCCAACAAGTTGACGTTTCTATTTGAGGCATGATCCCTTTTCGGTAACTTTTTTTATGAGGCAACGCGGGGGCCTTGACCTTTTTTGCAAAATGTCTTATAATTCCCAGTAAATAACTAAGTATTATGAGGAGGCCAACTATGGCAAGAGTAGACAAAATCACGGATCTCATCGGGAACACTCCGCTGGTCAAGATCAACAAGATCAACGAAGGCGGCGCGGTTATCTATGTAAAGCTGGAATATTTTAATCCGCTTTCCAGTGTCAAGGACCGCATCGCCCTCTCGCTCATCGAAGCCGGGGAAAAAGCCGGAAAGATCAAGGCGGGGACGACGCTCATTGAGCCGACATCCGGCAACACGGGTATTGGGCTGGCGTATGTCGCCGCAGTGAAGGGGTATCGCATCATTCTGACGATGCCGGAGACCATGAGTATTGAGCGGCGAAAGCTACTCAAAGCGTTGGGCGCGGAGCTGGTACTCACCGAGGGGGCAAAGGGTATGAAGGGGGCGATCGCGAAGGCGGAGGAACTTGCCGCGTCCACGCCGGATTCTTTTATCCCGCAGCAATTTGACAACCCGGCAAACCCGGCGATTCACGAAAAGACCACGGGCCCGGAAATCTGGAACGACACCAACGGCGAGGTGGACATTCTCATCAGCGGTGTGGGAACGGGCGGCACGATTAGCGGCGCGGGCAAGTATCTCAAGGAGAAAAAGCCTTCCATTAAGGTGATCGCTGTGGAGCCCTCGTCGTCGCCGGTTCTGTCGGGGGGACAGCCGGGTCCGCACAAGATTCAGGGGATCGGCGCGGGGTTTGTGCCGCAGGTCTTTGACAAGTCCGTTGTCGACGAGATTTATCAGACCGACGACACGAAGGCGGCTTATGCGGCGCGGCGTTTGGCGAAGGAAGAGGGCATCCTCGTGGGTATCTCCTCCGGTTCCGCGCTGGAAGCGGCGCTCACGGTGTCCAAGCGGCCCGAGAACAAGGGCAAGACCATCGTTACCGTTCTGCCGGACACGGGTGAACGCTATCTGTCCACATGGTTGTGGGAAGAATAGAGAAAAACCTTCGTCATGTTTAACCCACAGATCTCGCCGTATATGGTGTGCCATACGGCGGGCGTGGTGAGGCGGATTAACGCGGAGGGCGCAGATTAAAATCTGAGCCCATCCGTGCCTGTGGTTCCTTGTGTTTCCACTTTTCGTTATCCATTGAGGCTGTTTCAAAACCTCAAGTTACGGGATCGGGCAGATCTTCCCCGTGCCCAATTTTGACCGGAGACAATCACGATATCCCCCTTTTTTACTTCTTGCTTATCATTGACGTATCATTTTTATAGGAAGTATATATGAGCGAAGCGCGAACGGAAATTACCCTAGTCAACCTGAGAGACGCGGCTAATGCGCGGAGCGGGTTCATTCCGGAGTCGGAGGTCAGGCGGCTCACGGTCAATGCGGTGGTGGATACCGGCGCGTGGACGCTGGTCATCAGCGAGGCAATCCACGAAAAGCTGGGGCTGTTGGTGGAGGAACCAGGCGAAACCGCCGTCGCCGGAGGGGGAAAGGTCCCCAGCGGGATAACGGAATATGTGGATATTCGCTGGAAAGACCGGAAAACCTCCTGCGAAGCGGTAGGCCTCCCCGATGAGGACAACGTCCTTATGGGTGCGTATCCTTTGGAAGGTCTGGATTTGATGATCCGCCCCAGAACACAGGAGGTGATCGGCGCACACGGCGACAAGATACGTAATGTGGTTAAATAAGCCGCATTATCAAGAATAAATCACAAGAAACTGCAGATAAGCGCAGGATTGACATCACACTTAACCACAAATGCCTCCATATATGGCAGCACGGATGTTACAGATGAACAGGGATTTTTCGCTCCGGGCACTTATTCAGCTGTGTTTATCTGTGCTAATCTGTGTTGCCTGAAAACGGCGTTTTATGGAACAAGCGACATGCGCCCGTCCGTCCCTTCTCGCCGCCTTTCTTGACGGCGAGGAGGAATTTTCTCACGCGCTGGCTGCATTGACCGGCCCGGCTGGTACAACAGAACCGTACCGCGCCGCCCAAATCAGAAAACGCCTCTTCTCCGGCGCGGCTTCCTTTGAGGAAATAACCGAATTACCGAAAACATTGCGGGAAATGTTGTCCGGCGCGTATACCCTGCGGGAAACGGCGGTCGCCCAAGCCCTCGTGGCGGAGGACGGCACGGTCAAACTGAAAATCCGGCTCGCGGACGGAGCTTTTGTCGAGGCGGTGTTGCTCAGTGACGGCGGGGGACGGCGCACGGCCTGTATTTCGACACAGACCGGATGTCCGGCGGGCTGCGTGTTCTGTAAAACCGGAAACATCGCCTTCAAACGGAACCTGAGCGCGGTGGAAATCGCCGAGCAGTTCTTTCATCTGCGGGAAGCGATCACCCGCACGGCAGCACCGGACACAACGGACGACGCATCCGGCACAATCGCCAACATCGTTGTGATGGGCATGGGGGAACCGCTGCTCAACCTCGAAGAACTGCGAAAGGCACTCTATTTTCTGGAAAAAACCGGGGAAGACGGGCGCTTTTCCCTACGCCGCATAACCGTGTCCACAAGCGGCATCGTCGAAGGCATCCGCGCATTGCCCGACAAACTGGCCGGGGTGCGGCTCGCCCTGTCCCTTACCACGGCGGACGAAGAACTGAGGCGGCATCTTATGCCGATAGCAAAGACCAACCCGCTTCACGCCCTGAAAGAGGCGTTGCGGTACTATCAAAGCCGGGAAAGAAAGCGAATCACGCTTGAGGCTGTTCTCTTGGGCGGTATCAACACCCGCACGGAGGATGCCGCCGCGATGGCCGCCTTTGCGCGGGGCCTTCAGGTTATCGTGAATCTCATCCCGTGGAACCCGGTTGACGGATTGTCGTTTGAGGGGAAACCTCTCCGCGAGCCGTCAAGCGGCGCGGTGGAACGGTTCGCGGCGATGCTGCATACACACGGGCTTAAAACAGAAATCCGGCGGCGGAAAGGCCGGGGCGTTTGCGGCGCGTGCGGCCAGCTTGGGGGTGATGGTTGAGGGGGGTTGTCTCCTCGCTACCGGCTGTAGCGGTCATCGAAACTGGCCGATTTCGTCCCTCGAAACCAGGCTGATTGTGACCAAAGGTTACCCTGTGCCGTTCGTGTCGGTTCGTGGAGGTTCCCGGTTATATTCTTTCATCGTTGAGGGGGCTGTCCCCTTATGCGGCGTTTTGCCTTTACACAATTTTATTTTGTTAAGAGGTAAAAACCTATCCCCGCTTCTTTTATTTCGCTCTGCTTAAAAAGGGTTTGTTGAACCATGTTTTCCAGTTCGTTTTTTGAATAAGCCCCTCTGCAAAGAACTTTGAACGTATGGCGCATAAACCAGCGTTCAAAACCTGTTTTGCTTATTTTTGCCGCTTCTGCCGCCAGTTTCTCCTTTGATACATCATGGTTCATATCCACTATCAAGGCAGTCCCGTTGTTCTTTAATACTCGATGCATTTCGCGCAATGCCGTAACCGGCTCTTTGCAATTTTTAAATGCCGCCGAACAAAATACAAAATCAAAGGTATTATCCTCAAAATCCATTGCGGACACATTACCCTGAACAACATTGATGTTTACCTTTTCGCGTTGGGCGTTTGTCTTGCAAATTGCCACAAAATCCGCGCTAATGTCCATTCCGGTAATGTTATAATTGCCCATTTTTGCCAGTCTTATTGAAAAGTATCCGGGACCGGGCGCGACTTCCAAAACACGGGCGTTATCCGTTAAATGCCTTTTGACTTCTTCGGCATATTCCCGCATTTCACCGATTCTATGTTCACGGGTATTTTTGTCCTATCCGCGAGCAAGACCTCTGGTTATCCCTAAATCCTTAAACTTTCGTGAAAACCTCATTAAAGCCGTAAACAACCTCCGTATTAATCTAAGCGCCGACGTGAGCATTGTCAAGCGCGTTGCCGAGGAGACTGAAAACCCCCTTTGACATTGCAACCTTTTTGTGGTATAATTGTCTATATAAGAAATGGACGGCGCAGTTTCAAACGCGGCACGGGTGCTTCTCGCAGTGATACCGATTGTGGGGATCGTCATGGGTTCGGTGGTGGTGTTCTTTTGGATGCTCTGGACTCACAAGCGGAAGGTGTTGCTCATCAAGAACAACCTCTACGAGAAGTTGCGGTTTGACCTTTTGAACTTCAGTCTGCTGACCGGGCTGTTGCTCGCGATTGTGGGGATAACGTTGACCGTATTTCTCATCTTTACGCTGGGAAAGAGTTACGGTCTGCTGGGTGGGCTCATCCCGCTGGCAATAGGGACGGCACTGCTTATTTATTATGCGATACAAAGGCCCCGGTGAAGCGGGACAAAGGGCGGGGTTATGGCGCGGACGATACGCTCAGTGATAATGAGATAGTCGATATTATTTTGTCCGGCCGTAGCGAATTGTACCGGATGCTCATCGAACGGCACGAAAAGAAAGTTTTTGCGATGGGACGCGGTTTTTTCCACAATAGGGACGAGGCGCGGGATTTTACCCAAGAAGTTTTTTTGAAAGCGTTTCACGCGCTTCCGCGTTTCGAGGGGCGCAGCAGTTTTTCAACATGGCTTTTCAGAATTGCGTACAATCAGGCGGTAAACGGCAAGCGCGGGCTCAAGGAATATGTGAGTTTGGCGGATGAGGGTGATGCGGCCGGAGTGGAGGCGGTGTCTTTCGATATGCCCGAACGCGAGCTGTTGAAGAAAAACATCAAGGAAGCGGTGCGTATTGCGGTACGGGAATTGCCGGAAAAATACCGGATCTGCATCGACCTTTCCTTTTTTTACGAGCTGACCTACGAGGAAATTGCACGAATAACCGCTTTTCCTGTAAATACGGTAAAATCGCATATCTTGCGGGCCAAGCGAATATTGCGGGAGAAGTTAAGCGTGATTGGAGGCGCATATGAAACATAGTATCGTTATTGAAAAGATTTATGAAAGCGAACACCTTTCGTTTTTTGACCGTCTCGCCATCGCGTTCCACCTGCTGGGTTGCCAAAAATGCGCCCGCGACCTCGTGCGGTATGAAAACGTGCGTGAGATCATGCATAATGACTTTTTCGCAGGTTTGGAAAGCGAAAGCGTTGCGGACTCCGTGATGGCCCTGATCGGCGAGGAAAAACACGCGGCAGCCTCCGACTTGCTCGTCAACCTTCCGCCCGAAATTCTGCCTGTCCGCGACTGGATCATTTCAGGTGTTATCATCATCGCCGCGCTCACCACCTCGTTCTTCGGTATGGACTTCGGCTCGCTGGCCCACGATTTCGGCAACGGCTTCACGATCCCGCTCGCCGTCACCATCGGTACGGTCATCACCGCCTACATCGCCGTCTTCATCGGCCAGCATCTGAAACAACTCAGTAAACTATTCGATCTGCCGGCAAACGAATAACGTTTCCCCCGATAAACTTTCATCACGGGGAGCATTAACCACGGATTGTAATGACAGAATCAACGTGCCGTATCATTGATGCCATCCGCTCCGTTTCTCCGGGCAGAGTTTCTTGTTACCGCGATATTGCCCGCGTTGCCGGACTCCCCAACGGGGCCCGCCAAGTGGCACGGGTTCTCCATTCCTTGACGGAAAAGTATGACCTTCCCTGGCATCGCATCGTCAGGGCGGATGGTACCATCGCTCTCGACAGTTGCCGAGGCGGCGATCTTCAGGCGGAAATGCTTCGTTCCGAGGGCGTTGCGGTTTCTGAAAACGGCAGCGTGGATATGAGCCGGTATGGGCGCCTGTCCAACGACGGCACCACTGGTGTATCTATCGTGCCGGAGGGCGGCATTGTTACCCAAAGGCAGTACCGCCGCCTGAGGTAACACAACCGCCCGCAGGCAGCGGCCCTCCGGCCTCGACACCCTATCCAGTAAATGGTTGTGGGCTAGGCTTGTTTAGGGGCGTGACCGCTTGCAATACGGCCCTAAAACGGCGATAATAGCGTATGATCAATGTAACGGTGGCCGGGGTCGGCTATGTGGGGCTGGTGTCCGGGTCGTGTCTGGCGGATTTCGGGAACAACGTGATCTGCGTGGACAAGGATATGCGCAAGGTTGAGGCGTTGCGGGGCGGGGCAATTCCTATCTACGAGCCGGGGCTGGACGAGATTGTGGCGCGGAATATCGGCGAGGGGCGGCTGTCGTTTGAGACGGGGCTGCCTGACGCGGTCAGGAAGAGCGACGCGGTGTTTATCGCGGTGGGAACGCCGCCCAAAGATGACGGCAGCGCGAATCTCGCCTATGTCGAGGAAGTTGCGCGGGAGATCGGCAGGGCCGTCGAGAAATACACGGTCGTCGTTGACAAGAGCACGGTGCCGGTCGGGTCCGGACAGCAGGTGAAGGCGTGGATACAGGAAGAGCTGGACCGGCGGGGCGCGGACGTGCCGTTTGACGTGGTGTCCAACCCGGAGTTTTTGCGGGAAGGGACGGCGGTCTACGATTTTACCCATCCTGACCGCGTGATTGTCGGCGCGGAAAGCGACCGGGCGCGGAAGATTATGAAGAGCGCCTACCGGCCCTTCCACCTGAGCGAAACGCCCTACATCGAGACGACGCTCGAATCCGCCGAGATGATTAAGTATGCATCAAACGCTTTTCTCGCGGTCAAGATTTCGTTTATCAACGAGATCGCCGCCCTCTGCGAGAAGGCCGGGGCCGATGTGGAAGAGGTCGCGCTGGGGATGGGGCTGGACAAACGGATTGGCCGCGATTTTCTGAAGGCGGGGCCCGGCTACGGCGGCTCGTGTTTTCCGAAGGACACGATGGCCATCGCGTCTCTGGCCCGTCAGCATGGGGAGCGGCTTTCCATTATCGAGGCGACCATTGAGGCGAACAGGAAGCAGCGGCGGAAGATGCTGGAAAAGATCGAGCGCGGCCTCGGCGGGGTGGGTTCGATCAACGGCAAGGTGTTCGCGGTGATGGGCCTCGCCTTCAAGAACAACATCAACGACATTCGGGAGTCCCCGGCGATAGCAATTTGCGAGAAACTTGCCGAGGCGGGGGCCGTGTTGCGCGTGTGGGATCCCGCCGCCCAGAAGGAAGCCGCCGGGCATTTTGCCTGCCGCGGCGCGTCCGTTTACTTCGCCAAAAACGAGTACGACACCTTTGAAAACGCGGACGCTTTCGTGCTGTTGACCGAGTGGAGTCAGGCGGGGAACCTCGACCTTGAAAAGATCGCTTCCCTCATGAAGTCCCCGGTGTTTTTCGATTTGCGGAATATGTACAAGCGCTCCGAGGCGGAAGCGGCGGGCTTCCGTTATTTCAGCGTGGGGCGGTGATCATGGGCGGCGGTTATGAACGGTGAGAACGGCGAAAACGGCAAATTGATGGGCAATCCAAATGGCAAAAAAGTTCTGGTGACAGGCGGCGCGGGGTTTCTGGGAAGCCATCTCTGCGACCGGCTGCTGAAAGAGGGCGCGTCTGTGGTCTGCCTCGACAACTTTATGACGGGGCAGGAGGCCAACATCGCGCACTTGAAAGACAACCCGGCTTTTTCAGCCGTCCGGCATGATGTTGCCGATGGCGTTGATGGCGTTGCGGCTTATATATCTCGCACACCCCATAAACCCTATACAATAGAAGAAATCTACAACCTCGCCTGTCCCGCGTCCCCGGTACATTACCAGAAAGACCCGGTTCGCACCTTGAAAACGTCGGTGTGGGGCGCGTTGAATATGCTGGAACTGGCCCGGCGCGCGGGCGCGAAAGTCCTCCAAGCCTCGACGAGCGAGGTCTATGGGGACGCGATTCTCTCCCCTCAACCTGAATCTTACCACGGCAACGTGAACCCCATCGGCATCCGCGCCTGTTATGACGAAGGGAAACGCGCCGCGGAGACCTTGTTCTTCGATTACCGGCGGATGTATGGGACGCGGATCAAAGTGGTGCGGATTTTCAACACCTACGGGCCGCGTATGCATCCGGCGGACGGGCGCGTCGTGTCCAACTTCATCATGCAGGCCCTGCGCGGCGAGGACATCACGATTTACGGGGACGGGCGGCAAACACGGTCTTTTTGCTATGTCGACGACCTCATCGAGGCGATCTGCCGGATGATGCAGTCCCGTGAAGACCTTGCCGGGCCGGTCAATATCGGCAATCCGGGAGAGTTTACCATACGGGAACTGGCCGAGAAAGTGCTGTCGCTCACCGGAAGCAGGTCGAAACTGGCCTTCCAGCCGCTGCCCCAGGACGACCCCCAACAGCGGAAGCCCGACATCGGCCTCGCGAAGGCGGAGCTGGGCTGGGAGCCGCGTGTCCCGCTGGACGAGGGCCTTAAAATGACGATCGCGTGGTTCAAGGAGGTCTTGTGATATGTACGAGATAATCAAGACAGCATGGCGGTGGGAACAAGGAAGGAGGTACTGACTATGACATTGGACGAATTTGAAGTTTGGTACAAGAAACGGTTCCGCACAACAACCTCCGCCTACAACATCGCCGCCATGATCCTATCCGACTTGATCGGCGTGATGCTGTCGTTTGGGACGGGCTTCTTCCTCGTGAACCTCTACGACAGGGGCGCGATCAGCTTCCGTTCTTTCGTAACCTACTGGCCCTACCTCCCCGTTTTCATCATCGTGTTTCAGTTGCTTTCGCTGTATCCGGGCATCGCGCTCGCGCCCGCCGAGGAGGTGCGCCACTTTGCCGCAGGCTGCGCGATCTCGTTCGGCGGCATCATCTTTTCCCGCTATATCGAGGACAAGGAGTTTGACGCGATCACCGCCGCGTTCTTCATCAGTTTCATCTTTTCCACCGTTATCTTGCTCGTGTGCCGCTCGATCATACGCGGCATCCTCAGCGCGACCAAACTCGGCGGCATCCCGGCGGTCGTCTATGGTTCAGGCGGTCTCGCCCGGATGCTCATTGACAAGCTGCTCAAAGACAAGACGCTCAGCTATGTCCCCGTGGTTATCCTTGACGACAAGGCTGGCGAAGCGGGCGGACACGAAGAATACCGGGGCATCCCGGTGATACACGACACGTCCCTCGGTCCCGCGCTGGTGAAGCGGCTCAACCTGAAGATGGCGATAGTGGCGGCGCCCGAATTAAGCGAACACGCGTTGTCCGCCCTGCTCACGCATTCGGTTTCCGCGTTCCGCTACAACGTGCTGCTGCCGTCCTTTCTCAACGTTACCAATATCTGGATGAACATCCGCGATTTCAACGGAATGCTCGGTTTTGCCAGCACCAACCACCTGCAATTGTGGTGGAACCGCATGTATAAGCGCGCGCTGGATCTGTTTGCCGTGATTACGGGCGGCCTCGTGATCCTGCCGGTTTTGCTGGCCATCGCCCTCCTCGTAAAAATCACCTCGCCGGGCCCCATTTTATACGGACATTCCCGAATCGGGCAGAACGGAAAAGTATTCAAGGCGTATAAGTTCAGGACGATGGCGAAAAACGCCGAGGAGCTTCTTGCAAGACTGCTCGATTCCGACCCACTGATCCGCAAGGAGTGGGACGAAGCCCATAAGATAAAAAACGACCCGCGTATAACAAGATTCGGCAGATTTCTGCGAAGGACGAGCCTCGACGAATTTCCCCAGCTTATCAACGTGCTGAAAGGCGAGATGAGCCTCGTGGGGCCGCGCCCCATCGTTGACGATGAAATAAAAAGATACGGCGGCAATTTTCAGCGCATTTTTTCCGTAAAACCCGGCATCACCGGCCTCTGGCAAGTCTCTGGCCGCTCCGACACCGATTACTTCGACCGCGTGTCCTTCGACACCTACTACCTGCAAAGCTGGTCCATCTGGCTCGACCTCTGGGTGCTCTACCGAACCATCGGCGTGGTACTGGGCCGCAAAGGCGCGTATTAACCCGTGAAACCGGCCTTGTTCCTCTGTTTCGTATGCGCGTCCCTTGCCGCCCAAGCGCGCCGCCCCTTCGACGCCCTGTTCCCCGGCCTTGATCAGGGCATCAAAGCACAAGCCTTTTCGGTGCCCGCATCGTCCGAACCGCAATCCGGCGAAGAAAAAGGCTATTCCCGTTGCGTTACCAACCCTGCCGATCTCGCCATCGCCAGAAGCCCCGTCTCCCTCCTCTTTTCCGGTCCTTTCGCCGACCGGGTTGCGGCGGGCGATTTTTCCTATATCAGCGAAAATCTGCTCGTCGTCCCCTATGCGGAAGGCCGGACGACCACCCTGCTGGATGTGTATAATTCATTGCAAAAAGTACGCGGCATGAAAGACGTAAAATACCATTCCTTCACCCGCAAGAAATGGGTGCCCCTGTTCGAGGAAGCGTCCCGCATCAACGGCCCGGACAGCCTGAAACCCCTCCCCGATCCCACCCGCCTTCCGGCCATACCGGACGCGGAAACGCTTTTTGTCAAACTGAAAGACATCAACTTAGGCAACACCATCTACCGGAGCGAGCTGGTCAATACCGGCAGAGCCCTTCTTTACACGATCACCAATCACAAGGCCTCCACGCTGTTCTTCGTAACCGTGATGAAGCGTGAACGCTTTGTCTCCCGCGTCTACCTTGAGCCGATTGAAGAAGGCGTTCTCGTCTACTGTGTCGCCTGTATCGAGCTTTCCGGTTTTGTCGAGCGTATGATAGACGTACCCTCCGCGCTCAAAAAGCGGCTCGACGTGCTGATCGAGTGGGCGCTGGCGGGGCTGTAGCCCGGCACTCAATCCTAAACTTGACCTACAGAATAACCACGAATCACACGAACGGAATAACACGAACGGAATAAACGGCACTCCCCTCAGCGCTAAACTTGATCCACAAAACCTGTCTCGGCTGTCCCGCCGGGCAGTGGCTGTCGTTGCCGGGCCGGAATGGTCTGTCTGGTACAGCCAGACGGCCGGGCGTGGCTCATTCCGGCTATCCGCCGTCTGCGGGTCAGGTTTAGGGCAGATGGCGGAGGCTGTCCCTACAATAGAAGGGGCTGTCCCCGCCGAGGGGAATACCGGAAGGCGGCTCAAATTTTGAGCATATACCGGAGCGGAGGCCGGCAATCGCCGTGATTTCCCCCCGCCGGACGGTTAGAACGAGCCGCAGATTACCCGTTTATCCGTAATTCAGCCGTGACTGGGCCCGTGATTGGAGGCCTGTGGTTGATGCGGGGACAGACCTTTCCCTCAAGGCCATCTCCGGCCGGGACACCTGAGGCGTACTGCAACCTCCTTTAGGCCGTGATCCGGGGCGGTTAAGCGGGCGGAGACGGGGTTTTGGGCGCGTTTTTCACCGAAATTACGGTCGTTATCGTCAACCCGGGCTGGCGGGGGCTGTCCCAAGTCAAGGTGTAGGTGGTGTCCGCCGGAATCGGCTCTTTCGCCGACTTTTCCACCGCCGCCCAGTCCACCGCCTTCGCCCATGCGGGCGGATCCCCCTCCAAGATCACCGACCAGTACCGGTCCCCCCAGACGTGCCCCGACCTCCCTGTCAGCCAGTTGAAGCGGGCGGAAAACGTCTGCTTCAAAAACTGCATTATCTGCGGGAGCTCCAAACCGTTGTCAGGCTTGATGTAAAACGTGAGCCACGCCCCTTCGAGTTTAAGGCCACGCAACTCGAACCCGAAACGCTTTTTCGCCTCGCGGAGCACACGGTGGAGCAACACGATGGCGAACGGCAACCGAAAGAGCGGCTCGGCGATGTTAATCGCCGTCCGCGCCTCATACCATACGTTTAGTTCTAACTGTCGATTTATTCTCATAGATAAAACCTCACCCTATATAAGGCGTTGACTCGCCGTTTTGCTTTAGTCTGACGCGAAAAAAGCGCGAAAAAACGGCGAAAAAGGCGAAAATTCCGCGTTCATCTGTAGCTAGCCGCAACCCAGACAATCTGTGGTCCAATGAGGCCGTGATGAATGGTGCTCAGGCAAAAACCCATCGCCGCTTACGGCGCAATCTATGGGTCAAGTTTAGCCCTCAGCGGGGGACACCCCCGCAACGCCCCCTATCCAACTGCCATGATGGTTTCACGCTCAATTTGCGGTAACACTCCTCCTGGGGGAATACTCTGCCCCGGTAACAAAGACGGCTGAATAGTTACATGGTTTCTATGCTTCTGGTTTCCTATGCTTCTGGTGCTTCTGGTGCTTCTGGTAAGGATGAAAAAGAGATGAAAAAGACAGAACACGCCATTCACGGCCCACGGCCCACGGCCCACGGCTACACCCCTCCCTTATTGCTATTTAGCGGAAAGCGTGTCAAGCCCCCTGCTGAGAGCGGGTATCAGTATTTCCCATTCAGACAGCACAGCGTCTCCTCTTTAGGCAAAAACACCCGTCTCACACCTTCGTATCCCTCATCTTCGTATCTCTTATCTCGTATCCAACTCTTAGGGGTAATTTATATTGACTAATTTATATTGACTAATTTATATTGACATTAATTTATATTGACATTAATTGACATTAATTGACATTAATAGAAGGAGTAAGTTATGAGCGAAAGAGACCTTTTTTCGGGACCGGAAGACGTGTTCAACGTGATGAACGCGAAGTTGTACCTCAACAACATGCAGGACAAGATCAAGGGCACGTACTTCGCGCGGGCGCATGAGCAGGTGCTCACGATCGAGGAGATCGTGGATTCGGCGGTGAGGCGGGGCGGCGCCACGGCGAACCCGGACGACCTGCTCGCGCACTGGCACACCGTGGAGCGGGAGATAGCCTACCAGCTCTGCAACGGGAACGCGGTGCGGACGTGGCTGTTTTACGCCATGTCGAAGATCAGCGGGATGTACGACACCCCGCGCGAGGGTATCACGGAAGGCCACTGGCCGACGTTCTTCTTGCACGCGTCCCCCGGGCTTAAGCAGTTGGCCAAGCGCGTGAAGATAAACATTGAGGGCGTGGCGGACAGCGGGGCGTACCTCAAGGAATTCCACGATGTCGACACGGACACGACGGGCCAGATGATCAGTCCCGGCGGGATGTGCAGGATCACCGGCGAAAAGATTAAGATCGAGAGCGGTACTGAGGACAAGCCCGGCGATACCGGGGTCATTCTCGTCGGGCCGGGCAGCCCCGCTATCAGGGTCAAGATGAGCAAGCTCGCGGTCAACGAGCCGGGGCGGCTGGTCGGCGCCGTGCCGGAGGGTCTCCCCGCGGACCGGCTCTGGAACGTGGAAGTACGCACGCGGTACAGCGGTTCCGCCCCGCTCAAGAATATACGGGTGATCACTGCCGAATGGAAGCTGGCGGTACCGGCGGCGCACGAGGCCGAAAGCGTCCCGGCGAGCGGTTCTCAGAAGAGCTAGGAGGCCGCCGGAAACGGATGGCACTATTGGTACCAGTAGTGGACGGGCTACTGGGCCGATAGCGGACGGGCTATTGGTACCAGTCGTGATGACACTATTGGTACCAATAGTGGACGGGCTACTGGGCCGATAGCGGACGGGCTATTGGTACCAATAGTGATGGCGCTATTGGTACCAGTCGGGATGACGCAATGGGTACCAGTAGTGATGACACTATGGGTACCAGTCGGGATGACGCTATTGGTACCAATAGTGGACGGGCTATTGGTACCAGTCGTGATGACACTATTGGTACCAGTAGTGGACGGGCTATTGGTACCAGCCGTGATGACCCTATTGGTACCAGTAGCGGACGGGCTACTGGGCCGATAGTGGACGGGCTATTGGTACCAGTAGTGATAACACTATTGGTACCAGTAGTGATGGCGCTATTGGTACCAGTAGTGATGACACTATCGGTACCAGTAGTGATAACACTATTGGTACCAGTAGTGATGGCGCTATTGGTACCAGTAGTGGACGGGCTATTGGTACCAGTAGTGATGGCGCTATTGGTACCAGTAGCGGACGGGCTATTGGTACCAATAGTGGACGGGCTATTGGTACCGGTAGTGATGGCGCTATTGGTACCAGTAGTGATAACACTATTGGTACCAGTAGTGATGGCGCTATCGGTACCAGTAGCGGACGGGCTATTGGTACCGGTAGTGATGACACTATCGGTACCAGTAGTGATGGCGCTATTGGTACCAGTAGTGGACGGGCTATTGGTACCAGTAGTGAGGGCGCTAGTGGTACCAGTAGTGGATGCGCTACTGGACCGATAGTGGACGGGCTATTGGTACCGGTAGCGGACGGGCTATTGGTACCGGTAGTGATGGCGCTATTGGTACCAGTAGTGGATGCGCTACTGGGCCGATAGTGGACGGGCTATTGGTACCAGTAGTGATAACACTATTGGTACCAGTAGTGATGGCGCTATTGGTACCAGTAGTGATGGCGATATTGGTACCAGTAGTGGACGGGCTATTGGTACCAGTAGTGGACGGGCTATTGGTACCAGTAGTGGACGGGCTATTGGTACCGGTAGTGATGGCGCTATTGGTACCAGTCGTGATGGCGCTATTGGTACCGGTAGTGGATGCGCTACTGGGCCGATAGTGGATGCGCTACTGGGCCGAAGGGAGGCCCCTCTCCCCAGAATGGGGCGCCGCCGTTCTTTCAGACTGCGCCGCTCCCAAGGAAACCCACGAGTGGGGGGCGTTGCGGGGGAACTCCCCCGCTGAGGGGGGTAGCATAGGCCGCAAGGCCGGAGCGAGGGGGGAGGCTTCCCCCCCTCATGCATAGTAAGGGGCTGTCCCTTCCCCAGAATGGGGCGCCCATTGACCGCGCCCGAAACGGGCACAACGGTTGTGCCAGGGGCGTTATGGCATACCGCAACACGGTGCGGCGCCAATAAAGGCGGCGCTTGGATAGCGCCTTCAGCACCGCGGGCGCCGCCGCGCTATCCCCTTACGCCGGTCTCTTGAAAGCCCCTTCGGGGCACCGGAAAAACCGGTGAAGGAGAAAGAGTATGCGTGACGAGAACGCGCGGTTGTTTAATGCGGATTGGAAGTTTCTCTTGGGAGACCCGGCGGGGGCGGAACGAGAGGATTATCCTGACCGGACGTGGAGGCGGGTCGAGCTTCCCCATGACTGGGTGATTGAGCGGCCCTTTGACCGGGGCGGGGATGGGTATTCCGGACAGAATATGCAGGGGTTCTTCGCATGGCAGGAGGTTGCTTGGTACCGCAAGGCGTTTTCCCTTGCGCCCGAGGCGCTTTCTGCGGCGAATGCCGGGGTGTCCCTTTACTTTGGCGGGGCGTACCGGAACAGCACGGTCTATGTCAACGGGCGGGAAGCCGGGGGCAGGGCGTATGGGTATGCGTCCTTTGAGCTGGATATAACGGGCCTCGTGCGGCCGGGGGACAACACGGTGGCCCTTCGCTTGGATAACGGTTGCGAGGCGCCCGACCGCTGGTATTCCGGTTCGGGGATTTATCGGGACGTGTATCTGCGGATCGTCCCGGCCCTCCACGTCAGGACATGGGGCGTTCGTATCGGGACAACGTTGGCGGGTGTTCTCTGCGGGGATGTTTCAGGAGACGCTTCGGGGAATACGCTTCATCGAAACGCCGAAGTTACGGTGGATGTTACGGTGGTGAACCGGGACGGCGAGGCGGGCGAAGGCCGGGTCTGCCTTGAGATACGCGGGCCTCGCGGGGACCTCGCCGCCTCTCTGTCCCGGCCCTTTCAGGTTCCCCCATGCGGGGAGGTTACGGTGCGGCAGCGGGCCGTCATTGAGGATCCCCTTCTCTGGAGCGCGGAAACCCCGCACCGGTACCGTGCCGCGATCCGGCTTGCGGGGATGAACGGTGGGGAGGTTCAGGGCCGGGTGGTCGTCCCCTTCGGGATCCGTTCTATCGAGTTGCTTCCCCGACGGGGGATGCGGGTCAACGGCGAGGCGGTGAAGCTCAAGGGGGTGTGTCTGCACCACGACTGCGGCATTCTCGGCGCGGCTTACTCAGGCGAGGCATGGCGGCGGCGGCTTCTCACGCTGAAATCAATCGGCTGTAACGCGGTGCGTACCAGCCACAACCCTCAGGCGGAAGAGTTTCTCGATCTCTGCGATGAGCTGGGCTTCTATGTGATTGACGAATGTTTTGACAAATGGCGGAGCGGGTATTACGCCGCGCATTTCGATGAGGACTGGCGGCGCGACCTTGAGGGGTTTATCCTGCGCGACCGAAACCACCCGTCGGTGTTTCTGTGGAGTGTCGGCAACGAGGTGGAAGAACAGGGCGCGGGGACGATGCCTGAGACTCTGCGGATGCTGGCGGCCTGTGTCCGCGCGCTGGATGACCGCCCGGTAACCTGCGCCCTCCAGCCTCACGTCGTCCCCCGGAGTCTTGTCGGCGCTCCGGTGAGCCGTCTCGTGGAGCTTACCAAGACCTTGACCGAAGCGGTGGACGTGCTGGGCCTCAACTACCACGAGCCGCTCTACGAGGCCTACACCGCCGCCATCGACAAGCCGATTGTGGGAACCGAGTCTTACGAATACTACAGCGGCACGACAGAAAACTACGAGGACGTGGTTGCTAAAAACCCCTGGCGTTACGTTCTCGAAAACGATAACGTAACCGGTCAATTCATCTGGGCCGGTATTGACTATCTCGGCGAGAGCGTTTGGCCCGCCAAGGGCTGGGCGGGCGCGATGCTGGACATCTGCGGTTTTCTGAAACCAAACGCCTACTACCGGAAGAGCCTCTGGTCGGCTGAACCGGTGGTCTACCTCGGCATCTATGACAGCGAAAGCCGGCCAAGCTATGTACGCGGACGCTGGTCGTTTCCGCATACCGCCTCCCATCTGAACCTCGACCACTTAAAGCATCGTACCGTCAAGGCGGCCCTTTATACCAACTGCGAATCGGTAGAACTGCGGATCAACGGCAAAAAGCGGGGAACGCGGCGGCCGGAGGACTTTGAAAACGGCGTCATCGAGTGGACGTTCGACTACGAGGAAGGGGAAATCGAAGCGGTCGGCTACCGGGAGGGCGCGGCGGTGTGCCGCCATCTCCTCAAGACGGCGGGCCCCGCGCGGCGCATCAAACTCGTCCCCGACCAAACGCCGCTCGAAGCGGGCCGTCCCGGCATCATCCATATCGCCGTATCCGTCACCGACGAAGAAGGAACGCTCTGCCCTACCGACAGCCTCCTCGTCGAGTTTGCCCTGAGCGGCGATGGGGAAATCTTAGGCGCCGCTTCCCCCGACCTCAACACCCCGCTGGGCTTCCGTCTGCCGAAAACATACGTCTGCGGCGGCAGGGCCCTCGTCGTCGTCAGGACGGGCGCGTCACCCGGCCCCCTCTGCCTCACCGCCTACGCCGAAGGCCTCGCCCCCGCCCGGTGCGAAGTTCGGATGGTATGAAAAGGCAAGTTGTAAGTGAGTCTGGCACTGGTGAGTGTATTGGTATAATAAAGATTGTCCCATTCTGTTCGTGCCGGTTTGTGTGGTTCGTGGTGAAATTGTATTTCTATGCGTTTATCCCCCGGAAACTCCGCAGTTACAAGTATGGACAAGGTGTTGTTTCCGGTGTTGTTTCCTGTTTGCGCCGCCACGATGCCCGCATCAGAGTCCAAAGCACGGCGAAGGGCGCGATTGACGGGGAAAAGTCTCCTTTGATGTCTCCCTTGCCTTCTATCACCGCGCTTGTTTCCGCGCTGCGCGCCGAAGAAGTCCGGGCGTTCATCGAAAACAAGTACAAAGGGGCGGTCATCCCCGCGTTCTGATAAAACGCTTGCGTTCCGTGGGCACGAACACCTGCGGAACGCCCTTTATGGGCATCATGTTTAACCGGGCTATCCGTTACCACGTACCGCCGTCCACGGTATTCCGGGTTCCTTGTATCGTAACGACTACCCGGTTTGGAAGGCAGCTTACGAGGCTTCCCGGAAGGTGAATCTTCCCTTGGGCGACGCAAAGTTGGTTGGCACACGGCGACGAAACGACATACACGCTCCCCTTGTCGATGTTTACCACGGTATTGCCCAGAGGCCCCGGCACAACGACCGTCTCCTCTGCGTCAACAGGAAAGAGCCAAGCGTTCCGCGCTCCTTCAACGGCGACAACGAGGCTGCCGTCGTCGCCCGTATCGTAAACGACCGCAACGGCACCCACCGCCGCCAGTGCAAGAAAAAGGGCCGCGAAATCGAGTGGCCGCAATTTCACGTTCCGCTCACCGCCTCTTTCATCGCCTTGACATACTCGTAGACCGGCCGACAAGCGTTCTCCCCGTATTCGGCGATGATTTTGACAATCGCGCTCCCCACGATCACGCCGTCTGCTATCTTTGCGATCTCCCGCGCCTGATCGGGAGCATGAACGCCGAACCCGACTGCGGTCGGTGTGCGGGCCGCCTCCCGTACCGCGCTCACCATCGCGGACAAGTCCGTTTTGATTTCGCCGCGAACCCCGGTCACGCCCATCGACGATACCAGGTAGATAAAGCCCTCCGCGTTTTGCGCGATTTCCTTGATGCGGTCTTCCGAAGTTGGCGCGATGAGCGAGATCAGGTCAACGCCGTGTTTTGCCGCATGTACTTTGACCTCGGCGCTTTCCTCGTAGGGCAGATCGGGAATGATGATCCCGTCAATCCCGCATTCCCCGCACCGGGCGAAAAAGGCATCGTAACCATAACGGAACACGGGGTTGAGGTAGGTCAAAAAGACAAACGGGACACGCACCGTCTGCCGAACGTCTTTCACCAGCGTGAACAGTTTCTCCACCGTCGCCCCGGCCTTCAACGCGCGAATGTTCGCCTCGCTGATGACCGGCCCCTCGGCGATAGGATCGGAAAACGGGATACCGATCTCGATCAAGTCCGCCCCGGCCTTTTCCATCGTCCCGATCAATTCTTTCGACACGGCAATCGAAGGATCGCCCCCCGTGAGAAACGCGATGAACGCCTTCCCGTTCCCGAACGCGCTCTGTATTCTATTCATCAACACACCTCCAACCGTAGTGCTTCCACCAAGAATATAAAGGGGAAGCCTCCCGCTGTCAACAAGTTAAGAATTTGTTCATAGTTTACACAGATTAAGCGAAGCTCGGTGTGAAAAATCCGCGTTCATCTGCGGATCTCTTCATCACGGCCTTCATCACGTTTAACCACGAACCTCCACACTGGGCTGGCCCCCCCCCCCGGGAGTAGACAAAGGGTTAAGCCACAGAGAAACTGGTAAGGGGAGACATTATGGCAAGACGGCAGAAACACTCAAAAGAGTACAAAGAGGCGGCGGCGGCCCTGAGCGAACGGGAGGACGGCTGAACAGGCGGCCCGGGAACTGGGGATACGCGGGGATATGCTGCGGCGCTGGCGGCAGGAAGCGCGGAAGGCGGGCCGGAGGCGATTTCCGGACAGGGCAGCCCCCGGGATGCGGAGGCGGCGCGGCTGAAGAAACGGGCGGCGGATCTGGAGGAGGCGGACGAAATCCTAAAAAAAGCGGCGGTCATCTTCGCGAAAAGAAATTCCCGGTAACGGCGCATAAGTTTATGAAGGGGCATAAAGACCAATACGCCGTTAGCGGGACGGCCGGGTTATGAGGGGCAAGCCGGAGCGGGTATTGCCGGCGGGAGAAGCAGGGCGGGA
>JAIRNN010000244.1 GCA_031257995.1 Spirochaetaceae bacterium
AACAGCTTGACAAAATTGTCGCAAAAATCAACAACAGGCCCCGCAAGGTTTTAGGCTGCCTGACTCCTTACGAGGTTTTTTCGCCATAAAATTCGCACTTCAAAAAAAATTCCGCGTTAAAAATATTTATGGCGATCTGGACAAAATGATTGCTGAACTACGTACGTCTGGCCTTTCTGAAATAAACATAGAAAATACAAGTGAAATGGAAATAATCCCAAAGTTTTTACGAACTTCTTTTATGCGTGGAATAGGAATAATTTATGGAAAAAGATAATGGTGTACGGCAAAACTGCATATAACGGGACTGTTTACGCTGCGCCGTCCGCAACACACACGGGCGCCAAGCCGTTGCGAAGATGGAGGCTTTTCCCCTTCGAGGGAACGGATAAGGGAAACGGGGCGGTTTGGGGACAGGCAAGTTCTTTATCTATTGTTTGTTATCTGTTATCCTTATCCGTCCGGGGGGGGGCGAGTATGTTGTGACGGAGGTTGAATGACGGAGACAAGGGCGGTGGTTCATATTGATATGTTGTGGCAAAACATTGCGTTTATCCGTTCTCTCATTGGCAACAGGAACCTTCTTGCGCCGGTTAAGGCTGACGCTTATGGGCATGGGGCGGTTGAGGTCGCGGATGCGGCACTTGCGGCTGGGGCGAGCCATCTGGGGGTGGCGCGGATAGACGAGGCGGTTGAACTGCGCGAAAACGACATTGACGCGCCGATTCTTCTGTTTTCGATTCCCGATCCCGGTGAAATTCCGGCTGCGGTCGAGTATGACGTAACCTGCCTCGTTTCGGATAGGGCATTCGCTGACGCGCTTGCCGACAGAGCGGAACGGCGGGGGGCGTATGAACGTGCGGGGAAAGGCCCCAAGCCGGTTTCCGTTCACGTCAAGATTGATACCGGCATGGGACGTATCGGCGTTGCGCCGGAAGACGCGCCCGAACTTGCGCGGTACGTTGCGGGGAAAAAAATGTTGCGGCTCGACGGGGTTTGTACCCATCTGGCAGTTTCGGATTCAAGTGCGCCGGACAACATCGCGTATACTGAAACGCAGATCGCGCGGTTTACCGGGGCCGTGAACGCGATAAAAGACGCAGGTGTCAATCCGGGTATTGTTCACGCCGCCGCATCGGGGGGTATCCTTCACCATCCGGCGAGTTGCTTCAATATGGCGCGGCCCGGCATTTTGCTGTACGGCTACGCGCCGGGGAACGAAGACGCGGAAAAAGTCCCTGTTCACCCGGTGATGGATCTGTTAACCAAAATCTCCTTCTTAAAAAAGGTACATAAAGGCGAATCGGTCTCTTACGGGCGAACGTGGGTCGCCGCACGGGACACCATTGTGGCCACGCTCCCGGCCGGTTACGCAGACGGACTTCCCCGTGTGGCGAGCGGCAAACTGTGGTTTGTGATCAACGGCAAGCGGTATCCGCAGGTCGGTGCGATCTGTATGGATCAATGCATGGTTGATCTCGGCCCCGATCCCGACGTACGGCTCTGGGATGACGTTGTCATCTTTGGCGGAAACCGGGGCGTTGGCCGGGATTCCGGTCAGGCAGATGCTCCGCTCACCGCAGCCTCTATCGCGGAGATGGCGGGCACCATTCCCTACGAGATTCTCTGCGGCATTGGCAAGCGGGTTCCCAGAATCTACCTGCCGTGAAAGTTTGCCGCCCGGAATACGCAACTTATATTTCGCGGCGACCGGCTTTCTAAGAGGTGATTGTTGTACCATTCCACACATAACACGCGCCCTCTTGCACAAAATTTTGTAAAGGGCTAAACTTATAAACTAATGAAAAAGATTGTGAAGTTTGTTCGAGAGTCGGTCGCGGAATTGAAGAAGGTCATCTGGCCTTCGCGTGAGGATGTGATTAGCTCCGTGAAGGTTGTTCTCGTGTCTACCGTTCTCATCGCGGTCGTGTTGGGCGTGGTCGACGTGCTGTTGCTCTTGGGGATGGACCTGCTCTTTTAGGAAAGACGATTATGGCGAGTTCGTGGTATGTTTTGCAAGTCTACTCAGGTCACGAGGACCGTATCGAGAAGAAGCTCCGCGGGATGATAGAGTCCGGCGAACTCGACAAGTCGATTCTACGAGACGTGAAGGTGCCAATTGAGGAGACGACAGAGATTCGTGACGGCAAGAAGCGGACGCTGGTGAAAAAGGTGTTGCCGGGGTATATCCTTCTCTCGCTTGACCTTTCCGAAGACAACTGGAAGGGTATCTGTGGTGCAATCCGCCACCTTGACGCGGTTTCGGGTTTTGTGGGAGGGTCGTTGTCGGCACAAGCGGGAGCCGCGCTGGTACGGAAGCCTAGGCCGTTGTCCGCCGATGAAGCCCGCGCGATTCTGGCGCGTTCGGGCGAGTTCAAGGGCGATCGGGTCAGCCGTACTCACATATCGTTTAGCGCCAATGAGCAGGTGAAGATCACGGACGGGCCGTTTGAGTCGTTTACGGGCACTATTGACGAGGTGAATAACGAGAAGAACAAGCTTAAGGTGATGGTCGGTATATTTGGGCGCAGTACGCCGGTTGAAGTTGACTTTACCCAGGTGGAAAAGGTGTAGGGCTTCCCCCTACGGGGGAATGGATAATGGAGAATTGAAAATGGATAATGAGCGCGGTTTGGAGACTGTGCGTGTCATTCCTGTCATTATCCATTTTCCATTCCTCGTTGAGGCGGGGGCGTTGCGGGGGTGTCCCCCGCAGAGGGGGATAGCGAAAGCCCGTAGCACGGGCTGTAGCGAAGGGGGAGACTTCCCCCTCCTGCTTCTCATAGAAAGGTTTTAGGAATCGGGCGCGGCAATCAGGAGCCGGCCTGTTTAATAGGTGGGAGGCGAAAGCCGTTGACCACGAAGGAGTTTTTATGGCAAAGAAGAAAGTTACTGCGATGATCAAGTTGCAGTGCCCGGCGGGTAAAGCGACACCTGCGCCGCCGGTCGGTCCGGCGCTTGGCCCGCATGGGGTGAGCGCGCCGCAGTTCGTCCAGCAGTTCAATGACCGGACGAAGTCGATGGAACCGGGACTCATCATTCCGGTGATCATTTCCGTCTATCAGGACAAGAGTTTTACCTTTATCCTCAAGACACCGCCGGCCGCCGTGTTGATCAAGAAGGCGGTGGGTATCGAGAAGGGATCGGGGGTTCCGCACAAGGACAAGGTTGCCAAGATCAGCCGGGCGAAGGTTGAAGAGATCGCCAAGCTCAAACTGCCCGACCTTAACGCGATTGACCTTGACGGCGCGGTAAAGATTATCGCGGGAACGGCGCGTTCTATGGGTGTGGAGGTGGAAAAATGAAGCGCGGCAAGAAGTATGTCGAGGCCGCCAAGAAGATTGACGGCGAAAAGTTGCACTCCGCCCGTGAAGCGGCCGATGTGGTCAAGACGGTTCATTTTGCCAAGTTTGACGAGACGGTTGATCTGTCGGTTAAGCTCAACATGGGCAAGAGCCAGTCGGTGCGCGACACGATGGTGCTGCCCCACCAGTTTCGCGGCGAGAAACGGATTCTCGTGTTTTGTCCGCCCGAACGGGAAAACGAGGCGAAAGATGCCGGGGCAACCTATGTCGGCAGTACCGATCTTGTCGACAAGGTTAAGGGCGGCTGGACGGATTTTGATGTCGCGGTGGCGACGCCGGATATGATGAAGGATGTCGGCAAACTCGGTATGGTGCTTGGCCGCAAGGGACTCATGCCCAACCCGAAAACCGGCACCGTTACCAACGACCTTGCCGGGGCGTTGTCCGAATTGAAGAAGGGCCGCGTGGAATTCCGGGCGGACAAGACCGGTGTGGTTCATGTCGCTGTCGGCAAGGTGTCGATGGATTCGGCAAAGATCGCGGAGAACGTAAAAACGGCGGTTGCCGAAATCAGGCGGAAACGCCCGGCGGACGCAAAAGGTGATTTCGTGCTTTCCGTGTCGCTGGCCTCAACGATGGGCCCCGGCGTGTGGATAGATTCAAGAGAGGAGTAGATCATGGCTATTGTCGCAAAAAAAATACAGGATGCCAAAACTGCATTGATAAAGGAGTTGTGCGAGGCGTTTGCCGGTTCGCCCGACTTCATATTCACCGAGTATCGCGGTCTCACCGTGGCGCAGATCAGCGAGTTGCGGAAACAGCTCCGCGAAAAAAACGCGGTCTACAAAGTGGTGAAAAACAACTTTGCCCGTCTCGCGTTTGAGGAACTGAATATGCCCGATGTGTCCGCCTATCTTACCGGCCCGACCGCTTTGGCGATTGCGCCTGAGGATTCCAACGAGGTGGCCAAAATCCTTTTGAGCTTCGTGCGGGAGGCCCCCTCGTTGCGGATCAAGGCCGGGCTTCTCGCCGGAGCAGTCTACGACAAGGCAAAAGTCGAGGCGTTCTCGAAACTGCCGGGCCGGCTTGAGCTCATCTCGATGCTCATGTCCGTGATGAACGGCTCTGTCCGCAACCTCGCCGCCGCATTAAACGACGTTCCGGCGCGTTTGGTCAGGACGATCAACGCCGTAAAGGAAAAGAAAGAGGCCGGTGCGGCGTAATTTGCGGGGTTGAATCACCAGAACATTTAACCACGAACCACAACGGGCCTTTGGCCCGCAACATCACGAACGTTCTATCGGGAGGCAGACATTCCGTTCGTGTGGGAAGAGAGATATGGACGCGCATGTAGCCGTAGGTTCAGGCATTTCGACCGAATGGTGGGCAAGAGCAAGGGGTGGCTTCCCCCTTTGGGAAATTAAAAATGGAAAACAGGGAAAATAATGACGGTAAAACGAGCAGCCTCCAAAACTCGTATAATTTTCCCTTATCCATTTACAATTTTCCATTTGCGCAACGCGCCCCTTTTCGGCTAGATTAATTTTGAGGCAATGTGACCTCTTGACTTTTCGGTTGTGATGTGTTACATTTAGAATCTAAAATTTGTAAGAGGAGCTATGAGAAATGACAATGGAGCAGAACAATGACATAAACGAGCCCAGAAAAATACTTCACCCTCGCGGCGAAGTTATTGGAATAGGCACGTTTAAAATTAAGAAGTCCGCTATGCTCAAGCTGGAGATACCGCGCCTCTCTTTTGTGCTTATAAAAGAAGCTGATGCTTCGTTTATTGCCGTCTGCATCCATCTCCAAACCGACGGGTATGGAAAGACGATGGAATACGCCATCCTTGATATGATTGACAACGCTTATTATATGTTGAAAGAAAATTTTTTAAACTCCTGTAGAGAGAAGGCTTGGGAAAGTTTGGAAGAGTGGTTTCAGTGTGACAACTGGGCTTCGGAACTGTGGAACGCCTATCACAGCGTCCAGATTGAGATGGCAAAACAGGGCCGCCCCACCGACAATTTTGATATACTCGAACAAAAGTTAGAGAGTCTTGAACGGAGACTGGGCAAACTGGAATTGGAAGAGTCCGAATCGTTGAAAAAGAGGATCGCAAAATATAAAAACGCTATGTCCTTGCAGTACGGCATGGTCGGTGAAGAGGCCGCCTGATGTATTCCGCAGTGTCGGTCGTTGACGGGCTCAAAAAATGCGGAGAAATCGAATGTGAGGGGTTTGAGAGCATCGCTTGTCCAAACCCGGAACCGTCGTGCGAGAGGCAGAGGGATTGTGTTATCGGTGCCGCGCAGGAGTGCAAGCAGAGGATTAAGGTTTACCGCGATTACAAGCTGCTTATTGTGCTAACGGTACATTTCAAGGTTTCGCCGGGCAGGAAGGGAGGTTTTATCAGAAAGGACGATTCCAGTTTGACGCGGATGGTGCGGCACGGGTATCTTGACAAACAGTTGCTCAAAACGGCATAATAGAGGCATAATCCCGTCAGGCTTCATCGCTGCTGACTGTCGGGTAGCATACAATTTTTTGGAAGGAGAAGATAATGGCAGCATTAACAGCAGAACAGATCCTGGACGCGATTGCCGGGATGACGGTTCTTGAGGTTTCCGAGCTGGTAAAGGCTATGGAAGAGAAATTTGGCGTTTCGGCGGCGGCTCCCGTCGCGGTTGCGGCGGCACCAGCGGCAGGCGCAGTGGGCGGCGCGGCGCCGGTCGAGGAACAAACCGAGTTTACGGTTGTGCTCAAGGGTTTTGATGCCGCGAAAAAGATTGCGGTCATCAAGGAAGTCCGGGCCGTTACCGGGTTGGGTCTCAAAGAGGCGAAAGAGCTTGTTGAAGGGGCTCCCAAGCCGCTCAAGGAGAATATCAGCAAGGAAGAGGCGGCTAAGATTAAAGATACCGTTACCGCAGCGGGCGGTGTCGTCGAGGTCCAGTAACGCCGCGAATTCATGCGGGTTTGGGAAGCCGCGATTGTGCCTCTACTTGTCAATACCTGCCGAGGGCGTTGCGGGGGCGGTAGCGTCCCGCAGAGGGGGTAGCGGAAGACGGGCGCAAAACCGCCTAAGCGCGGCGCACAAGGTGCTTAGGTGTGGCGCGGTTTTGCGATGGCTGTAGCGAGGGGGAGACATCTCCCTTATATTTTTAATGAGCGCCCGGTTTTGATGCCGGGGCAAATCCTTGCCTGCTGTGAAAGACGGCGGGCCGTGCGATGCCGGCTCGTGGAGCCGGTAGTATGTGGAGACCATAAGGAGTAACTATGCGTCAATATGAACTTGTCGTCATCCTGCCTTTGGAGGATGAAAAACAGAAGCTCGGCAGGGAGAAAATCGCTGCCGACCTTTCCGGAGTCGGCGCCGTGATCGAAAAAACCGATGAAATGGGCGACCGTGATCTCGCCTATGAGATCAACGGCATGAAGCGCGCGAAATACGTGTTATTCCACGTAAAAATTGATCCCGCGAAAATCGCGGCAGCGGACAAGGCGTTTAAGCTCAACCAAAACCTTGTGCGTTATCTTTTTGTCAAGAAAGCTGAGCAGGAGGGGACATGACCGATCTTAACCGGGTTGTTCTTATCGGACGGCTGACCCGTGATGCCGAGACAAAGTTTGTCCAGAACGGCCAAGCGGTGTGCAAGTTTTCTCTCGCGGTGAACCGCAAACGCAAGGTTGGCGACCAGTGGGAGGACGAAGTGAGCTTTTTTGACGCGGTACTCTGGGGACGGCAGGCCGAGACATTGAGCCAGTATCTCATAAAAGGGAAACAGATCGCCCTTGACGGGGAACTCAAGCAGGACCGCTGGGAACAGGACGGGCAAAAACGTTCAAAAGTCGAGATTGTCGTCAACAACATTCAGTTGCTGGGCAGCAGTCAAGGAATGGGCGGACAGGGCGGCGGATCGTATCCCCAGCGGACGGAAAATTCCCAGAGCGGCGGAAACTGGGGCGGCGGCTCACGCCCGCAACAACCCCCGGCATCGTCAAACGAAGGTTTAAGCGATCATTTTTCGGATGATATTCCATTCTAACCCTTTTTAGAGGAGTAAGCATGAATGCTTTGTGTTCATGTTCGATTTAACATAAGCGGCGAGACAGCCGCTTTTGAGAGGAGTAAAATATGTCGGATCAGGAAACAGAAATAACGGCGGATGCAAACGATGTAAACGATGCCAATGACGTAAGCGCCGGTGAATCAGAGGTGGATGCGGGGAGACCGGAGCGGCGTCCCTATGGCCGGAGCAACCGTCCTTTTCACCGGGATCGGGATGGCGGCCGCGAACGCGACTACCACGGCGACCGCAACGAGGATGATCGGCGCGGCGGACGGGGCGGTAAGGTCTTCTTTAAGAAGAAAGTCTGTCGGTTTTGTACCCAAAAATTCAAGATTAACTATAAAGAGCCGGATACCCTCCGCCGCTTTGTCACCGAGCGGGGCAAGATTCTGCCGCGCCGCATCACCGGGACATGTTCCAAGCACCAGCGGACGGTTGCCGAGGCGATCAAGCGGGCGCGTGTGCTTGCGCTCTTGCCTTTCGTGGCGGAATAGGCGGCAACGCGCCGTAAAAAGGGGCGGTTTTAAAACCTCAAGTTTTGGAACCGCAACCTTAAAAAACGCGGTTTCGTAAGACTTTAGACCTGAGAAACTGCAAAGCGCTTGTCTCAGCCTGTCAAGATTCGTTAGAATGCAGCGCGCCCCGTCCGATACCCGGACAGCTTCGCGCGTTTTCCCGCCAAGCCTTTTTCGAGGCCAGCACGTCGCTCCAGAAAGGATAGGTACGGCATTGCAATGGCCGCGCCTCGTACACCGTGCAGCCGTCATGCCAAAAAACGCAATCTGCCGAGAGCCGTCCGCCCGCGCTGGACGTTCGCTCCCGAAGGCTGAGCCGCTGGACGGGCTTCCCGTCCCCATCCGTCCACAACACCCACCGGCAATACATCTTCTCAAACTCGTGCGGCGCGGCCCTTTTCACGGCGGCAAGAGAGGCCGCATCCTCAGCGGAAAGAAACACATACCCCGGCTCATACCGGCAGCACACGGAACACGCCCGGCAAGAGAACCGGATCCCGCGAGAGTAGAAACAGCCAGCCTTATGCAGGATAGGCAAGATTCTCAGGCCGGGGATTTTTCAGCATAGCCAGGTAACGTTCCCCTTCCCACTTCGCCATACCCAGATTCTGCTCGCTGTAATTGCCGCATTCGGCGGGTTTCGCGCCGGGTATCTCGCCCTCGAAGGCGACGACCCACTCAAAAAGCTCCCTGAGAAGCGGCAGCGCGTCACGCGAATCAAGCGCCCCCTCAAGAATCAGATAAAACCCCGTGCGGCAGCCCATCGGCCCGAAATAGACCACCCGCTTCCCCCATTCCCCGTGAGAACGCAGAAACGTCGCGCCCAGATGTTCCAGCGTATGCAGCGCGGGCACATCAATGACCGGCTCCTTGTTCGGCGCCTTGAACCGCAGGTCAAACGTCGTGATCGTCGTCTCCCCGAACCGGTCCCGCCGAGAAACATACACCCCCGGCACGAGCCGCAGGTGGTCGACCTGAAAACTGGCAATTTTTTCCATATACACTCCTCTCAAAACGTAACTATTCATGTGGGGGAAGCCGCGGCAAGTTTTGCCGACCCCTCGCTCCAGCCCCCACTCCGGTCCAAGCTCAAAACTTGAGCCGCCCTCCGCATGGTCTTCCGCTACCCCCTCTCCAAAGGACGTAGTCCCGGGTTCCGCCCCTAAAACCCCGACCTTAACCGCAGGCTTCATCACAACAAACCACAGATGAGACGGATGTACGCAGGTTTTTCACACTGAATCTCTCTTAATCCGTAACGCCATATGGCGCAATCCGTGCGCCCTCTGTGTTCATCTGTAATTAAACGTGAAACTACCCCGCTAACACGGCGGCTACCGCGTCCCGCACCCGGTCGGCCAAAACTTGGCGGCGTTCTTCCTGCGGCAAGTTTTTTGTTTCTATCACCGGGCAGAACGTGATGCTTGCCTGAGTCCGCTGGACGAGGCGGGTTTTTTCAAAGACCTCGTAACTTCCCGCGATCGCTACGGGAACGATGGGAGCGCCCGCCTCGGTAGCAAGCCGCAACGACCCGGCCTTGAACGGCAAAAGGCCCCGGCCCTTGCTCCGCGTCCCTTCCGGAAAAATGATCATCGCGCCGCCATGCTTCACTTTTTTAACGCCGCCGCCAATCGTCTTAACCGATTTCCGTATGTTCTTTCGGTTGATATACTGCCCGCCCAGAAACAGAATCCAAATATTGATCACCGGAATGAACGCAAGCTCGCTTTTTGCGACAAAGCCAAAGGGCCGCCCCAGATAGGCCAAGAGCAACACGATGTCAAATATGCCGCAGTGGTTGCTGGCAATACAGACCGGCCCCTTTTGCGGGATGTGCTCGCGGCCCTTCGCCGTAACGCGGCAGCCGGTCAGCTTAATGACGAGATGCGACCAAAATTGAGCGATTTTGTAGGTGAATAATTTTGACGTTTGCGGCATAAAAAGCCGTAGAACAAAGAGAATAATCCCCAACGGGACCACCGCAACCGCAGTCACGCCGACAATGAAAAAAGCAAAAACCGTGTGAACAACCGCAAACATTGTGAACGCCTTTTTCCCTATTCAACGCTCGGCCGCTTCCCCAAAGTCCCGTATCGCGCCCTGCGAAAAACCCTCTCCGCGCAACTCCGCCCGGCAACCGTTCAGATCAAACGGCATATCCCCAAAACGCTTTTTGATGAACCGGCCCAGAAGCGCCCGTTCCGTTTCACTGTCCAGACACTCTTGCAGGGCCTCGGATGCCGTCCCCCGATCAATGCCCTTCGCGCGCAACGCCGCAACAATACGGCGGGGCGTGTCAGCCTTGGAAACAATGCGGGAACGAAGCCACATCCGCGAAAACCGGCCGTCATTGACAATATTCGCCGCCGTCAGCTCGCGCATCACAGTCTTCACGACACCGGCATCAAATCCCCGCTTCAACAACTTCTGCGACAGGAGAAACGTACACTGCTCGGCGCGGGATACCAGCCTCAACGCCGCGTTTCGCGCCAAACACAGGGCCTCATCCCCGCCGCGTTTGCCGGACAAGTCTCCGGACAGGCCGAACGGCAAATCCCCGCTAACGCTTGCTGAACTGGAATCTTCTGCGCGCGCCGCGCCGGCCATATTTTTTCCGCTCAACCATGCGCGAATCACGGGTCAAAAAGCCGTTTGCGCGAAGACTCAGGTAGTTCTGCTCGTCAACCTGACACAGCGCGCGGGCAAGCCCATGCCGGCACGCGCCCGCCTGCCCGTTAATCCCGCCGCCATACACGTTGATCACGATGTCAAACTTGTTCTCACTGTCCGTCACCGCAAGCGGAGCGCGCAACACCTTCTCGTGTTCGCCCTGCGTAAAGTACCGGGAAACGTCCTTCCCGTTCACGACAATCTTGCCCGACCCATCCCGCACATAAACACGAGCCACCGAAGTCTTTCTTCTCCCGGTTCCGACGCCTAAATTCTTTACCATGCTTTATCCTTGCCCTATCTTTTACAGATATTTTCAGCTATTTACAGATTAATCGCCTGAGGATTCTGCGCCGCATGAGGATGCGTTGCCCCCGCATAGACCTTCACGTTACGGCAGAGCTGCCGGCCCAAAACACCTTTGGGCAACATCCCGCTCACCGCCTTCTCCATCGGCTTTGTGGGATGCCGCTCCAGCAGTTTCGCGTAGTTCACCGTCTTCAACCCGCCCGGAAACCCCGTGTGGTGGTGGTAGAGCTTGTCCTCCCGCTTAGCCCCCGTCACAACAGCCTTCTCCGCGTTGACAATCACGACAAAATCGCCCACCTCCTGATGAGGCACAAAAACAGCCTTTTCCTTACCGCGCACAATCGCCACCGCCTTAGCCGCCACCCGTCCGAGACTCTTTCCCTCGGCATCAATGAGAAACCATATGCGGTCCACTTCCGCCGGTTTTTTCACAATCGTCTTCATACCGTATCCTTCTGTATCCTTAAAACGCCGGTTTGACGCGCCGTCAGCCAACGCTTTATCATATTGATTCCTAGCTTATGATTCTATCAAGCCCGCGAAAAATTGTCAAGCCACCCGTTGTGGAGGGTCCCGCAGGGGCCTTTCAAGAGCCCGGCGTAATGGGAGAGAGCGGCGGTTCCCCTACGGGGGAAAGAAAGTGCCGTCTGTCGCGGAGGCGATAGACTGATAACGGAGACCGTTCCACAACCTCAAGTTTTGGAACAACCTCAACCATATATTATTTTGTCATATTTTTTATTTTCTTCTTCCAATAGTTTCAACTGGTTGTTTTGTTTCTCTATCTCCAGTTCCAATTTTCTTGTTTCATATTCCAGTTTCTGTATTTCCGTTTTCCTCTTCTGACGACTGGATATAAATGAAAAGAGTATGCCGGGAAACCCTATAAACACGCTTATTATTGCCACCACCGGGATTAATATGTCTTCCATAGATACCATTATACCAGTAAATTGATGTGCCGTCTATGGGTAACCAAGCTGCCGAAGGTAGTACACCGCCTTTCGGTCTCGACAGGCAAACACAGTAATATAGTACATAACGGCCTGTATTATTCTAAGAACCAAGCCGCCGCGAGAATGTCGCGCTTCTTACCTATTACTTTTTACTGAAATACGGTATAGTTGTCCGCATGGATTCGAAAGTGGCCGTCATCGGAGCGGGGGCTTGGGGGACGGCGGTGGCGAAGGTCATTGCCGAGAACAAGCGGGCGGCGGGACAGACGGAAGACGTGGTGCTGTGGACGCGGAAAAGGACTCAGGCGGTGGAGATCACGGAGGCGCGAACCAATACGCGCTACCTGCCGGGGGTGGCGCTTCCCAACAACATCAGGGCGGACACGGATATTTGCGCGGTAGCTGACGGGAAGGATTTTCTTATTCTCGCGACGCCTTCGCTCTATCTCTTGGACACGGCGAAGCAGATTCTCACGCTGCCCTCTATTCGGGAGGGACAGACGCAGATCGCGGTGCTTACCAAGGGGTTTCTGCCGGGGAAGGACGGGCCGCGCCTCATCGTGGAGACGCTAGAAGACTACCTCCCGGGGTTTTACCGGCAGTCGCTGGTTTATATTGCCGGGCCCAGCCATGCGGAGGAGGTTTCGCGGTCCAAGATCACCGGGCTCATCGCGGCGAGCGAGAACGCGAAGAACTCGTTCCGATTCCGCGACCTTATCCAGAATAACCGCATGCTGGTGTTCTCCTCGTTTGACGTGCGCGGGGTGCAGGTGGCGGCGGCGACTAAGAACGTGATCGCCATCGCGTTCGGGATTCTGGACGCGCTCAAGGCGCGGGACGAGACGGCGTTGGGCGCGGCGTTTGGGGACGGCACGTCTTCACTGCTGCTCGCGGCGGGATTGAACGAGATACAGATGCTGGGCCGGGCGATGGGCGCGACTCACCCGGAGACGTTTACCTCGATCTCCGGGGTGGGCGACCTTGACGTAACGTGCCGCTCGGTGTTTGGGCGGAACCGGCGTTTTGGCCGCGATGTTATCGAGAAAAACATCCTGTACCGTTTCCAGAACATCGACGACCTCATCGGGCGTATCGGCGAAGTCGGCTATCTGCCGGAAGGGGTCGCGGCGGCGAAGTATGTGCGTATCCTCGCGGAGAAACACGGGCTCAAGATGCCGATCAGCACGGGGATCTACCGGATCCTCAACCGGGAACTCGAGTGCGAGGCGTTCATCGACAACTTCGTGGGCGGCCTTCACTAATATGGAACTCTTATCCCCTGCCGGAACGCCCGAAGCCCTCGATGCCGCCATCGCCTCCGGCGCGGACGCGGTGTATCTGGGCCTGAAATCGTTCAACGCCCGGCTCCGCTCGGCAAACTTTGCCTACTCCCAGTTTGAGGCCGCCGTCAAAGTACTGCACAGCCAAAACCGCAAGGTCTACGTTACGGTGAACACGGTTTTTGAGGAACGCGAGACCGACCGGATGTACCAGTTGCTCAAGTACTTGGCCTCGGTCGGCCCGGACGCGCTCATCGTGCAGGATTACGGCGTAGTGGAGATGGCGCGACGGTACTTTCCGTCCCTCAAACTGCACGCATCCACCCAGATGAACATCGCCTCGGCGCGCGGGGCGCATTTTCTCTCGAAGTACGGGGTCTCGCGGATCGTGCTTGCCCGCGAACTTTCCTTTGACGAGGTGAAGGCGATCCGGGGGAATACCAACGCCGAGATGGAAGTCTTTGTCCACGGCGCACTCTGCGTCAGCGTTTCCAGCCTCTGCCTCTTTTCAAGTTATCTGGGCGGCAAATCGGCCAACCGGGGGATGTGTACCCAGGCGTGCCGAAGGTTCTACCGCACGTCGCCTGACGAACCCTCGGAGAGCGGCTATTTTTTCAGCCCGCGCGACTTGCAGCTTATCGACCGCGTCCCGCTTCTCCACGAGGCCGGGATCAACGCGCTGAAGATCGAGGGCCGTATGAAGAGCGCCGAGTATGTGGGAACCGTCACCCGCGCCTACCGCCTCGTGATCGATGCCTGTGTTTCAGGCGGGGAGGGAGCCATAAAGGATGCGATTGCCGAGGCTGAGGCCATCCTGCACGGGGACTATGCCCGCCGCAAGACCCGGTATCATTTTGATATGGAGAATAAGGAGGGGGAAGCCTCCCCCTCGCTCCGGTCTACGCCCTCCGCTACCCCCTCTGCGGGGGACAACCCCCGCAATACCCCCGAATCTCGCGCCGCGCCTATTGGCCCCGAAGGGGCGCTCTTTGGGCTTGACGTGCTGGGAGATAACGGCGGTTCCCCCTTCGGGGGCCCCGCAGCGGCTTCTCTTGCGCGCGGCGTGCTGGGAGGTGGCGGCGGTTCCCCCTTCGGGGGAATGGAGGCGAGTTACCTTGACTCAAAGGAAAACGGCGGGACGGGGATCCGGCTCGGCACAATCAAGAAGAAACGGGGAAACGGCAACGAGACGGCAGTGTTTATCCCCATTCATGGTTCCAGCCGCGCTTCCGGTTACGATTCCGCAGTCAAGAACGCGGCGCAGGTCATGGCGGGGGATTCGCTCCGTTTCCACCGGGCGGACGACAGCAAGCGGGCCACCCACAAGGCCGCGTTTGTCGAGCGGGAAAAGAACGGGGCGTGGGTCTCCGTGCCGGAAGGGTTTGACGCGGGGGACATCGTGTACCTCATCCAGCGCAAGGCCGCCTCCCGCCGATACCCGCCGCTTCTGCCGAAAAACTTAAACCCCTTTCGCAAGGCGCCAGGCAGGGATAAAGCGCCGGAGATTGATCTGGAAGCGGAGGGAAAAAAAGCCCGGAAAGAGATAAAAACCGGCAAGAAAAACGCGGCGCTCTTTCCGGCGGGCCTCTATGCCGCTGTGGAAAACGTTGCCGATCTCTACATCGCGCAGTCGGTGAAGACTCAAGGAGTGATTCTCCCGTTCAAAGAGAAAAACGTCCAAGCGTTTCTCGGCGACAGAGCCTCGCACTCAGGCGGACAGATCCCCTATCGGCCCGATCAGGTCGTCATCAGTATGCCGCCCTTCTTTCCCGAATCACAGACGGAGACGGCCGAAAAGGGAATCCGCCGCCTCGTGGAAAGAGGTTACACCCGCTTCATCGTCAACAACTTAGGCCAGATCGCCATGCTTAAAAAAGTGAACGCCGCCCTCGTCGCGGGGCCGTTTCTTTACACCTTTAACCGCTACGGCGCGGCCTTCCTGCGGAACGCGGGCCTTTCGTTTTTCGTGAGTCCCTACGAAAACGCGCGCCAGAATCTGGAACGGGTATTCGGCGGAAAACCCGGCCCCGGTTCCCCGCCGGACCGGAACGAAACGGCCCGAATCAAGGCCGGCCGCGCCTCCGTCTTTTTGACGATCTACATCCGCCCCAAACTCTTTCAAATTCCCGGCAATCTGCACGGCGTTTACGACTTCGGCGCGTTCTTCGACAAGGAAAGCGGCGCGTTCCGCCTCGTCGATGACGGTAGCCCGCGCACGGCAATGAGTTATGTCGTCCCCGAAACACCCTTCTCTATCACCGACAAGATACCCTTCCTGAAAGCTGCCGGCTGGACCCGCTTCATCCTGGATTTCACCCCGCAGCCCCTCAAAAAAACCCACTACAAATCCGTGATGAAGGCGGCGCAACAAGGCCGCGTGATCCCGTGCGCCCGCTTCAACTGGAAAGACGGGTTTTATCAGGCGGAGGCTTTATACGGTTCCGTGCCGGTCTTATAATCGAGACATTCTAATTAAGACTGGAGGTTGATTATGGCTGTTGAGAATTGTCGGTATTGTACCCGCACGACCGATATTATGGAAGTTGTGGCGGAATTCGAAGTTTCTGTCCTGTACCTCGTGAAGGATCAGAGTTCCCGGGGGTGCCGTATTCTCGCCTTGAAAGAGCACAAGACCGAGATGTTTCAGTTAAGCGCCGGGGAAGGGAAGTCGAGGCGTTCGGGCGCGATATGGCGAAAGCGTCGAAGGCTATTTATGAGGCGTTTAAGCCGGACAAGATAAACTACGCCGCCTTTGGGGACACCTACCCGCACGTGCATTTTCACCTGGTGCCGAAATACCAAGGCGGCAAGTCTTGGGGAGGGCCGTTTGAGCTGGCCCCTAATCCTGACAAGTTGTTGCCCCCAGAGGAACTTGCGGGCTTGATAAAAACGATACGGGAAAAACTCTAAGATTTACGGCAGTGGGGAAGTCTCCTCCTGTCAACAACCCAAAAATTATTGTCCACAGATTATGCCATAAAGAGGGTGGCACGGTGTTTTTACACGGCAGCATGATCCCGTGCGGCCGCTTCAACTGGAAAGACGGGTTTATAAGATGGAGGAAAAGAGGCAACCGGATCCCTTATACGCCGGTCTTTGAGTGTACAATGGTGGAAATCAGGCCGCATGGAGCAGAGACAATAATCTGTCTTATGGGCGGTTTCCTACACACCAACGATTTGGATAAGGTAAAATTGTTTGTCTTTCCTGCCGTGAACGGCAGAGTTTGCCGGCAGTATTTGTATTTATAATGGTGACATGCCGAAAACTATAAGTATTCCCTTCATAATTCGCATAACTCTTTCGGATGGCGAAATCTGATTTACAGGCCCTAAAAAAGCCATAAAAACAAAAATCAGAATCCCCGCAAAACAGTACTTTACGACAAAAGGCGTAGCTTTTCCCACCAGAGAAACGACGGTTTTGTTCTGTACATACAGTAAATAAAAAAAGAGCATAAGCTGAATATTCATAATCATTATCATCCATCTGCCAAAATCAAGAAACATAAAAAACACAGTCATGTGATATAACAGTAAAAGAATCGGCAGAATGAAAAAGAATTTCAGTGTCTTTTTTGTTTCATGCAGAAAACATTTTATCCAGAAAACAACGAATCCCACTACAAAAGGAATATTGATAAGTATACTTATGTTTCCTGAAAATTTTGGTGTCACAATATTCTTCCAACCCTCTAAATGATCCTGTAATCTGGCGAATAAAGTCATATAGAGAAGATCTTCGTTGAAATCAAGGTCGCTTTTAGCCTGCAAGCATTCCGCAAGACTTTGCGCATTTTTGAAAGCAAATGTCTTTTCACGAGCGAAAAAATACAGCAAAAAAGCTGTGATAATGACACTTATGGTAACAAGAGAAAGAAGAATATCGCTTCTGGTTTTGTATTCCTTCGCGCTCAGTTTATACGACAGCATAATCACAATAAACGGAACGTAAAAAAACACAAGAATAATATGTGTTGCCATTGTAAAGAGAGCTAAAACCGGAATAATCCAGCGCAAAACCGGTCGTTCAAAGACTGCCAGCATAACAAGCATGAATATAAACGCAAATACTTCAACTCTCCCAAAATTGCCGTGAACAAAATACGCGAAAGGAGAGGTAAAGCAGGTTAGGTAAAATAATGATAAAAATAAAACAAACGGTTTTAATTCGGGGGTGCTTTTTTGAATAACAATCCCCATAAAGCAAGAAATCAAAAATATTAAAAATACCGTTCCGCAGAATATAAAATGCCATACAAAGAATTTTGAAACAAAACCGCCGTTGCATAAAAGATCAACAATGGTGGCGATAAAACTCCGTGAAGAAACGCCATAACGGTAGGATAGTAGATACGAAGTCGCTGCAAGAGTAGTCATGTTTCCTGGCCTTGGCGCAAGAGAAATCAGTCCCGCGCAAAGAAAACAAAATATACTTATTCCGTATATATTTATACGGTTTTTGCGGATGATAATTACACCCATCATACAAGCAGCAACCATATATAACGATATTATTTTTATAGGTGCCATCTGAAAGATAGGCAATACGATAAGCGACCCCGCCATAAAAGCGATTAAAACAGCGGTTGATGCGGCGCGAAATTGTGACGAAAATAATGGTTTTTCCTCGTTAAACATTTTGGACCAATTCATTTTTTTTCCTCCACACAAACAACTTGGAAAGCGTAAAATTGATAATCATCCCCGCCGCGATACCGCAGGCTTGGGCGACAAACTTATAAGGCGGCGCGAAGTTTTTGAGAACAAACGTCATTACCGCGATATTTACCGCAAGCCCCAAAAGAGAGGCGGCGATAAATTGCAGCCACCGTTGCGGGGACAAGGCCTCGTTTTCCGTGCTGCGCTTAAAAGACCATTTGTGGTTGATGATATAGTTTTGGCTCGCCGCGACAAGGAAACAGCACACGCTTACGGGTATCTCCGGCAGTCCCGCTCTGTCGGCGCACAGAAAAAAGATGGCGAGGTTTGTTATGGCGCCAAGCCCGCCGGTCAGTGAAAACTTGACAAACTGGGTAAACGCGGTGCTACTTCCCGCAATGAATTTGATTTTCCAAATATTTATCAGCGCCTCGAAAAGTATGTTTCCGGACATTTTTGACACGCCGCGTTTTCTGTCGGGAAAAATGATCGGAATTTCTTTTATCGGGCAGCCCGCGATAAAGGCGCGGTATTTCATCTCGACCTGAAACGAATAGCCCTTCGAGATGATGTTTCCAAGCCCGATTTTTCCCAGCGCGGCTTTCGTCCACATATTGAAGCCGCCGGTCAGGTCTTGGATGGGGCAGCCAAGCACGGCGCGGGAATAGAGCGAACCGCCTTTTGAGACGGCGTTCCGCAAAAACGTCCAGCCCTCAACGCCGCCGCCTTGTATGTTCCGGGAACCGATGACCGCATCGTGGGTTTGCGATTCACGGAGCATCGCGGGAATGTATGCGGGATTGTGGGAAAAGTCCGCGTCCATTTCGAGAAAAACGTCGTAGCCCTTTGCAAGCCCCCAGTCGAAGGCGGCAAGATAGGCCGAAGCAAGCCCCTGCTTTCCGGGGCGGTTTAAGAGGTGTAGTCTTTGGGAGTATTTTTCGGCGGACTTCTCGACAATTCGCGCCGTGCCGTCGTGGGAATTGTCGTCGATGACAAGGATGTGCGCTTCAGGCGGGATATTTTCAAAAACGGTGTCAATAAACGGCCCTATGTTTTCGGCTTCGTTATAGGTTGGGACGCAGACTAGTAAACGGCGGGAACGTGGCGGGAGGCGGCAGGGTTCACCGGCTATACCCCCCCCCCCGCGCAATCGGGAACTGTACAATTATAATAATTAAACATATGCCGCATCTTAGTACATAATTCAAAAACATTCAAGGGAGAGAAATTTGGGTGGGGTTTGGCACGGTGGTTTTACGCGGCCGCGTGATCCCGTGCGCCCGCTTCAACTGGAAAGACGGGTTTTATCAGGCGGATGGGCAGGGGTTCCCCGGAGCGCCTGGCAGGAATGGCTGGGGCGGAAGGGGGAAGAAACGAAACACAACGGGAATCTGCCGAAGCGCCACTGGCTTACGCCTTTAGAGCGGGAAGCGGTCATCACCTGCTGCCGGGAACGGCTTGAACAGGGGTGTCGGCGGCTGGCGCACCTGATGACGGACGAAAACATCGCCGCGGCCTCCTGTTCGGCGGTCTATAATGTCTTGCGGAGGGCGGGATTGAGTAAGAAACGGGCAATTTCCGCGGAGGAGAGCAAGAAAGGGTTCGGGCGGCCCCGGAGTGTCCACGAGCAGTGGCACACGGATTTCTCGTCTGCGCGCCAGCGGAGGCTGGGTATACCTGAAGGTGGTGCCGGACCTCTTTGACCGGAAGGTCATCGGCCGGGCGTTAAGCGCCGGTATGGAGACCGTTCATACGGCGATCCCCGCCCTGGAAATGGCCTGTGCCAGCCGGACACCCGGCAACGGCCTGATCTTCCACTCGGGGCGCACAGTACTGCGCGAAATCGTTTCGGGACCGCCTGGGGGAGCTGCGCCCTTCGGTTCGCCAGAGCGTGAGCCGCAAGGGGAACCGCTTGGACAACGCCTGCGCGGAAACCTTTTTCAAAACGCTGAAACGGGAACCGGAAACCCTGGACGGCAAACATGCCGAGGCGGAGGTAAGGCAGTCGGTATTCATGTACGTTGAGGCGTATTACAATCGCCTTCGTATCCATTCGGCGCTTGACTATATGGCGCCTGATGTGTTTAACTCAAGACAAGTCGCTTAATGGTGTCTACCTAATGGGGTAAAGTCCATATAGCGTAAATATTTTTGGTGGAAAACGGGAGCAAAACGAGGCGAGGGGTGCGGAGAATTTGTTGTTGAGGCTTCATATTCAAGTTCAGTGCAATATCCAACAACATACATCATCAGCAAAGAATTTGCAAATAATAAATCCTATAGAAATGCCTTTGAAAAGAGGAGACACATATACATTTAGAATACGTATTGACAATAAAAAGGTTGTTGCAATAATATACGGCAGTACATTTGTACAATTGACCAAAGGAAATGACGGCATATTTACCGCAGATTTTGAAATTCCCAATAATATCAGGGAACTATCTATTGGAATTGCGGATTCAGAGCGTGGGCGGTATGAAAATATCGCGAAATATGCTATAAAGTAATGAGGGCTGGTAAATGGAGTATATTTACGATAGGAATGAATTGCTAAAATTCATCAATGAAAATTATAGTGACATTAAACCCCGCGATGTCGCCGAAAGGTGTCCGTCAAAAATCTTCCCAAAAATACGGGAACCTATGTCAAAATATTATCAAAAAGAAATCCTTGAAATGTTGGCGGTTTATGAAGCGGAACAATGGACGGCTGCTATGTTAATGGACGGCCGCAGTTTGGAATCCACATTAAGACTGCATGTTAAAGAAGATTTGAATTCTTCTGATATACATGAGAGGAGTGAATGAAGGTGAAGTTACGGAATACCGTTTTTCTTTTGATTTTTGTTAATATAACACTATCAGTATATAGTAATATATACATAGTTAATACAGACAATTTACCAAATAATGAAGAATTTAATAAAAACATGGCAACATTATTAGATATTAATCAATTTGTCAACCATTGGTCAATTGAATGGAATTATCCGGAGGATAAATCCAGTTTTATTAATTTTTTAGAGGCATTTCATAATGATATTATTAGAATTAATGTCATAAATAATTACGAATTAAATTTGCTAAATGTTGTTATTATGACCTATTTATATAATTTAGATGAGGCGAATTATTATAATGAAATATCTAATGCTATAGAAAAAATGAAAAATGATTGTTCTGATGAATATCGGACATATTGGCTATTTGGTAATTTCTTAATAAGTGCTGCGAAGCCTTTTCTCGGCTATAATGAATTTGAAAAAATATTTCATACATTTAATAATAAGGCATCCTGAAATTCCTAGTGCAACCTGATAAAATAAAACAAGGTGGCACAAATGAGTTACGAAAGGATTACGTTAGAAGAAAGAGAAGAGATCTTTCGCTTGCGTTACGAAGAG
>JAIRNN010000106.1 GCA_031257995.1 Spirochaetaceae bacterium
AAGGCATATCGTTATACATTCGCTGTCCGTGAAAAGAGGCCGGCCGTTGTTGCTCATCCGTTGCGCTTGCGCCGCCGGTATCATAGTAATGACAGACGGTACAGTAAAGTTCTATCAATAGAGCCTGTTCCAAAACTCATTTGTATTGGGGTATTTTGTCAGTTGACAGAGCGATAAGGAATTAACCGCGAAGGCGAATAAGGATGGCGGGCACTGATAAGATAATTTGTCGGCTTTATAAGCTGTATTGAACGCGGCCTTCACAGAAGGCTTGCTAAACAGAAAGATTGGCAGTGGTACGTGCGTCTGTCGGTAAAAACCTTCTGCGCCTTATTCGCCTTCGCGGTTAAATTTTCTTGAAGGTTCGCCGTTAATATGGTTATTCTAAGATTTGCTTGGGGTTTTGGAACAGGCTCAATCTAATTGTTTTTTGCATAGTGATTAAATCTTACCACTTCTGTACCGTTTGTTGCTATAGTTCAACACTTGATTCGCATTTATTAGGAAGAACAAACGGCACATATAACCATCGTTTCCATGGACTCAACTTCCGTAAAAGTACACCCTGATGCCGCCGGGGCATTAAAAAAAACGGGAAACAAGCCCTTGGAAAGAGCCGCGGGGGGTTGAACACGAAGATACATATGATGCGGCGGATAACCGGTGTGCCATAGGATTTAGTTTGTCAGGCGGCGAAGCTTCGGACGCGGCGGAAGGCCGGCTGCTGCCGGACATTGCGGGGAGGATAAAAGACCCCGCCGAGGACAGCCCGCTTCATTTGTTAATGGACCGGGCCTGTGAGGAGGGGAAAACCCGGCGGCTTGCTTTTGGGCGGGGATACACGGTGGTACCGCCGAAGAAGAACCGGGCGCGTCCGTGGGAGTATGATAAGGAGTTATATAAAAGACGGAACGAAGCGGGACGGATGTTTCGGCGGTTAAAGGGGCTCCGGAGGATAGGGGCGCGGTATGACAAGCCGGACATAATGTTTTCCTCATTTATTTATCTTGCTTTGTGCCTTATCGCCGTTTGTTCTTTGGTTTCTCCTTGTGTGAATAGGCCCTAGGGCCCTTCCGTTGCCGGTAGTGCTGTTGTCCGTAATCTCTCCGCCCGACACGGAGAAGGTTCCTTTCCACACCCTCACGCCGCTGCCCTGGGGCTGCTTCCTGACACTCGTACTGATGTTGTTGCCCGTAATCGCACCGTCGGTCATGGTAAATACCGCCTCTTCACCGACTTGCACGCTGCCGCCTGCGCCTTCTTTGCCGCTCGCCGCGCTGTTGCCCGAAATCGTGCCGCCCGCCATGTGGAATACGCCCTTATGCACACTCACGCCGCCCCGCTGGTCAAGCCTTCGCCTGTGCGCGTGTTGCCCGTAATCGCACCGCTTTTCAGGACCAACTCGCCGCCTTCATTCACTTGTACCAATGAGTAGTTATTGCCTTCAATTCCAACCAGCGTAACGCCGTCAAGAGTGGATACCGCTTATCGCCACTGATGCTGAGCAGGCATCCCTTGACCTGAAGGCGGATGGTTCCGCTCCCGTTGATGACCGCCGCGCCGCCGTAAACGCGGAGTCCCCCTCAACCCAACCGCCGCCCTGGTTGCCGTGGCCGCTTGAGTTCACGTCCGCCGTCAGGTCTAGCGATACGCCGAGAGGCACGGTGAGGCCGGTGGTGAGATTCACTTCGCCCGTGAACCTTACTGTGGCGCCCTCCACCGTTGCGCTCCCCGCTTTGATAGCGTTGAGGTCTGCGGCTAATTGTTCCGTCTCCGGTGTGGCAGACGTTTTGCTCCCCCCACCCAAAAAATCCTCCAAAGAAAATCCATCCATCAAAAGTGGAAAGCGTTCCGCACCCGCCTGTCGTACCGCACCCGCCCGCACAAATTCGAACACCAGTACAACCGCCCGTGTTCCCGCAAAAAGTTTTTTGTTAACCATTTTATTTCTCCGTTTTGTTATGTGTTTGGATTTCATTTTTTTAATGCCGCATAACTTTTTAACATTTTGTATACGCCTGAGAATCCCGTATGCTGAATATCCGTCCTCCCCCGCAACCTATACCCTAACCTATGCACAAACCCCTACGTCATATCTGCCTCCTTCACCCCCGCCTGATTGCGTCCATCAAGATTGGGCCAGTCGTTCCTAAGCCTGTCTCACCGTGAACTTGCTCCGTATCGTCCGCATCTCTTTCAGTGGCTTCCCGGCGCTGCCGGAGTAGTAGGCGCGTACTTCGATATACCAGTCGCCGGGCAGCGGTTCAGGCACGATGCCGACAATTTTGGACGGGTCGTTGACCGCCAGATTGTCCGACACCTTGACGGCCACGGCGGGCGAACCCGGCTGGCAAAAGAAGACTCCAGTTTTCCTGGGGTCTCCCTCAATCTTTATCTTGCCGCCCCAGAGCGTGAACATCTTGCCAAGGGCCAGCACGTCATTCACCAGCCCAGTGGCTGCGTCTTCGATCTCGGCAATGTAACCGGCGGTTTCGGCCATGCCTTCCGAAATGACCTCGATGAGGCCGAGTATCTTCCGCAGGCCGCAGAGCGCCCGGAAACGGACGAAGAGCTTGTTTTTGGCCTTGCCGACCGAGCCGTGCTCGTTCCCTAACACGCCGCCCATGTTGATATAGGCCGTGAAGAGGCCGCCGAAGCTGACCCCGAAGCCGTCGCAGAGCTGGTGTACCGCCTCCTTCAGGAAAATGGCGGCGCGCTCTTTCAGGTCTTCGAGGCTGCGAGCCGCCCCTCCGGGGAATTGAAAAGGGAAAATGGAAAATAAGAGAAAAGAAACGCGCGGTCTTCAAATCTTGATTATTATCCTTTTTCAATTTTCCATTATCCATTCGCGCGACGTGCAGGTGGTTGGGATACAGTTTCACCCGAATACGGTGCAGTACCTGCATAGCATCATCAATTACTGACATAAAAACCTCCTAAAATAGAGATAAGATTTATGAGAGACACGCTAAGAGAGACAGCGGTTCCGCCTAACGATGTGCGCGGTACTGTCCTTGTGGGGGATAAGGGTAACGAGAGAGAACGTTTTCAGCGGGGGGTTTGACACGCTTTTCGCTAAATATTATAAAGTACGGGAGTTATGAGTACCGTGGGCCGTGAAGGGCGAGTGCTGTCTTTTCTATCCTTATCGAAAGCATGGGAACGATTGTGCGAAAAAGTTGTCAAGTGGGCGGGCTGTCTGTTTACAGAACGAGAGGGAGTTAGCCACGAACTTTCACAAACGGCACTGGGGAACCTTCCTCTCCGCAGGGCTTGTGTAAAACAGGTAAAATCAACACTCCCGAAGCAAAAGTTCGTGAGATTGCAGGCCAAAGGCCCATTGAGATTCGTGGTTAAAACGTGATTAAGCCTGTGATGAAGGCCGGGGACGTTCACCGGTAGAGCCTGAGGAGCATCGCTTGGGCGAGAGTTTGGGCGCGTTCCAGAGAGCGAAGAAAAAGTGGGATCAGCATCGCTTTGAAAACGGATAAGACGGCGAGCCCACGAGTCTTCGCGCCTCGGGAAATCTGACTGGCGGCGATATGCTCGGCTTCGACGGTTATCAGGGGGACGAAACGGAGGGCGATACCGAGCGTGAGACCGATGTCACGGGCGCGTGTGCCGGGGCCGCCCGCCTTTCCGTTACGTGGGGACGCGAAGGCCGCGCATAGTTTTTTGACCGCGCCCAGCGTATCCCGCAGCGAGGTGACCGATGAATAGAGGGTTATCACGGCCATCATCGTGAAAAGGCGGAGCAGTATCATCGCGGTGTCGGTCAGTTCTTGGATGGTAACGCTGACCGGACCCGCTTTGACGAGTATGCGGCTGGTGTCTCCGTTCCAGGAAAAGAGCAGGCGCAGCGCGATGAAAATAGTCAGCACGGGCATCATCGGGAGGAGGCTGCGCACGATTTGGATGGGGCGGATCTTTCCCCAGACGCGGCCCAGCACGAGGAGGGCGGCGAGGAGGCTTGCCGGGAATACCGGCCCCGGGACGGCGGCGGCGATGACGCAGAGGACGGCGGCAAAGAGTTTGATCCTGGCGGAAAGCCGTTCAAGCGGGGAATCTATGCCGAGAAATACGCCGGGCATGGCCCCGCGAAAGAATTCAAACCCGGTTTTGTGGCGGCCGTGGAGGGGCTTCCCTTGGAGGCGGCCTGTTAAGCAAGGGCGGCGGAGTCCCCCCGCAGGGGAGGCTTCTGGGGCGGCATAGTGCGAAACGGACGGCTCCCCGGCAGGACGGCCATCGACCATCATCACCACGCGGTCAAAAAAGGCGGCAAGCTGGGGCGAGTGCGTCGAGACCACGATGGTTTTCCCCCGTCTTTTCAACTCTTCAAGCAACCTCAGTATCCGCCCGCTGTGTTCATCGTCGAGACCCGCCGTCGGCTCGTCCAACAACACGATGTCGCTGTCCCGCACGAAAACGCCCGCCAGTGCCGCAAGCCGCGCCTCGCCGCCCGAAAGCGTAAAGGTCTCCCGGTCGGCAAACTCATCAAAAGGGAGCCCGACGGCGTTCATCACTTCCCGTACCCGCCGGGCCAGCGCATTCCCCTTCAACCCGCCGTTCCGTGCGCCGTAGGCAACGTCGTCGGCGACCCGCGTCTCAAACAGCGCGGTTTCAGGCGATTGCAGCGCGAGGCAAACCCGGCGGCGCAATGTGTCAAGCGACGTTTTCCGGTCAAGCGTGTCCCCGCCAAAGACGGTAACCCGCCCCGCCGTGGGTAAGAGCAGCGCGTTGATATGTTTCAACACGGTCGACTTGCCGCAACCAGTCGCGCCCATGACGGCGACGCTCTCGTTCCTCCCAATTTCCAGCGAAACGTCGTTCAGGGCCGTCCGTTCATGGGTCGTTCCGGAAAGATAAACATGGATAACGTGGTCAAACGAGATACAAGCGGGATTTTGCGTATTGGGGGGAGACGATTCCGTTTGGGGGGACGGCGGCTTCATCGTCGTTGCCGCAGTCTTCGTAATTGTCGTGAAAGCGGTCTTCCCCGTAACCGGAACAGTACCCGACGGGCCGTCATAGGTGATAACGCCCTTGTCAAACACGAGGCACCGCGACGACCGGGCGGCATCCTCCAACGAGTGCGTGATCTGGATGACCGTCCGCCCGTCCCGCACAAACTCCGCGACAAAAGCGTAAAACTGTTCGCGCCCCGCTGGGTCAATCATTGCCGTACATTCATCTAAAAGGAGAATGTCGCCGCCCATAGCAAGCGCCCCGGCAACGGCGAGCCGCTGTTTCTCGCCGCCGGAAAGGAAGCGTGTCGAACGGCCGCGCAAGGCCTCGATACCCGTCTGCCGGAGTGCCAGAGCTACCCGATCGGCGATAATTTCAGGCGGAAGCCCAAGATTCTCAGGCCCGAACGCGCAGTCCTCCTCCACGACCGAGCCGACAATCTGGTTATCAGGATTCTGGAGAACGGTGCCGGTAATCCGGCGAATCGCTTCGAGACAACCGTCATCCGCCGGATCGTAAGCGCGGCCTTCCCTGTCGTACACCGTAACCGTTCCCGGCGGCGGCGTACAGAGACCGTTGATACACGAGAGCAGGGTACTTTTCCCCGACCCGTTCGCGCCGAGAATAGAGACAAACTCCCCTTCCCGCACGAGGAAACACACCCCCGACAGCGCGCGCACTGATGAGGAGGGCCTTTCCCCCGCCGCATTGTAGGTAAAGGAAAGATTTTTAACCGCAATACGAATCCCGGTTCCACTCATCGCACAAAACCAGAACGGCGAGAACTTCTAGGCAACCTTGGTCAGCAACCCCTTTCCCGAAACATCCTCGGTCCGATAGATATAACCCGTTTTCAGGCATAACTCAAACAAGTCGTGGCTTATCCGCTCTTCGAGAATCTTCTTGTCACCATCCACGATGCGCGTAATCCGCACGAGGTAACTGTCCGTCGTGTCGCCGGTAATCTCAAAGTATTCAACCCGGTCCTGCGAGCCCTTCACATAGTACTTCTTCATAGCCCTATTATCGGCCTCCCGCGAAAAAAATATATGAACAAAACCGCTTTTATCGTGTTTCCCTATAAGAAAATATAAGGTGGGGGAAGCCTCCCCCTCGCTCCAGCCCGCCGCCCGCAAGCGGGCTTAGGGGCTTACGCTACCCCCTCTCCTAGGGGCTCCGCCCCTAAGACCCCGCCTTGATCACAGCCTTCAGCACAGCATTTAATCCCAAAAAACCACAGATGAACATGGGTACACGCGGATTTTTCACTATGCGCCTGTGTTCATCCGTCGTTAAATGTGATGAATATCTGTGTTTTTTTTCTTGACAGTTTCTTCTGGATGTGCTATACTATTCCCATGTTGTTGATAGTAACGAACAAAAAGACAGAGTACGCCATCCACGGCCCACGGCCCACGGCCCACGGCCCACGGCCCACGGCCCACGGCCCACGGCCCACGGCCCACGGCCCACGGCCCACGGCCCACGGCCCACGGCCCACGGCCCACGGC
>JAIRNN010000135.1 GCA_031257995.1 Spirochaetaceae bacterium
GATACGGGCGGCCGCGGGGGGTTTCTGAGCGGGAAGAAGGAATGGAAGGGTCTTGCGGTCGTCATAGAATGCCGGGCGAGCCGTACGGCGGGGGATGAAACGGGTGTTCGTGTCCGGTATTTTATCAGCAATAAGGATACGCCTGAGGAAGGATTCGGGAAGGATATTCGGGAGCGTTGGGGAACAGGGAACGGACCGCGTTGGATACTTGATGTGAACTTTAAGGAATACGGATGCCGGGCGAAAAAAGACGGCCCGCCCAAAAACCTGAACATACTGAGGGAAGCGGCGTTAAAGCCGCTTCGGGCCGCTGACGGGGGGAAACGGGCAAGCGCCAAACGGAAAACGCTCAGAGCCGGCCTTGTCCCAGATTTTCTTCGCAAGGTGCTGTTCGGCGAGCAAGTGCTGCTGCCCTGCCCGACGTGCTGGCGATCGGCGGCGACTCCCTGTATACCGAGTTATCCGGTTCGGGTATTCTGCCCGACATAGGCGGCGAGGCGTTCAACTCCCGTATTCAGGGGGCGTATCAAAACATGGTGTTCGATCTGCACGGCGACAAATCGAACACCGTGTACGGCATTCCCTATGCGGCAAACGCAAGCGGGGTTCTCTATAACAAGGAGATATTTGCCCAATACGGGGTTCCCATTCCCCAGACATGGGACGAATTCCTCACGGCCGCCGACACGTTCAAAAGGAACGGGGCAACCCTTTCCTTTTAACGTTTGCCGATCAATGGACGCTGCTCCCGATCTGGAACAGTCTTGTCCCCTCGCTTATCCCCGCGCGTTTCCTGTCCGAAAAGGCGGCGGGCGCCGCGTTCTTTGCGGAAACCCACGAGGAGGCGCTGCGAAAATATCTGGCCGTTGCCGGTTTTGCGGCAAACGATTACATGGGGACAACTTACAACGACGGCAACAAGGCCTTTGCCCAAGGACAGGCGGCCATGATGATTAACGGCGTGTGGGCCATTCCTGAGTTCAAGAAAACAAACGCCGCCTTCACGGTGGACACCTTTCCGTTTCCCGCGACAAACGAGGTCTCGCAAAACTACATCGTGTCCGGCATTGACGTTCTGTTGGCTGTTTCCGCGTCAACTAAGAATAAGGCGGCGGCTCTTTCTTTCATTGACTTTTTAACGCGGGAGGCAATTGCCCAGCAGTATGTGAACGAGCAGTTCGCGTTCAGCGCGGTCAAAGGCGTGGTACAGGAAGCGCCCGAAGCCGCCGGTATCGCGGGCGTTATCGCCGAGGGCCGTGTCGCCGATTTTCCGGATCACAGCTACCCGTCGGGCTACGATCTGGCCGCGATTCTTTCTCAATTCGCGCTCAACTATAAAAATGGTATGGACGCGGATCAGAATATCAAGGAGACCCTTGCGGCCTGCGACAGGGAATTTGACGCATTGGCCCCGGTCCCGTAAGGGCTTTACTTGGGGGACGGCATAAGGGGGAGATCACGGCGTTTCCCCCTACGGGGACCCCGTAGGGGCTTTCTTGGGGGCTGGCAAAAGGAACGGGACGGCAGCAATGTTACCGCCCTTATGAACTAAATTATGGTAATTGTCCGGCGGTTGCCGGACAAATAGGAGAAAATTATGACAGAGAAAAAAACTGTTTTACATCGTTCTCGTTCAAGTTCGCGTTCGATCGAACGAATTTCGCCTTTCTATTTATGCGGTAGCCATTCCGCTTACGCTTCTTTTTCTTATGCTGCATACGTTGCCTTTTTTGCAGGGCGTTTTTTACAGCTTTACCAACTGGAGAGGTTACGGCGCGTGGCGGTTTTCCGGGCTTGCCAATTACACCCAGATGTTTCGGGACGCGAAAATACTGAGAGCCTGTCTATTCACGTCTAAGATGACGATACGCTGTACCATTCTGGTGAACATCCTCAGTATCGCCCTCGCGTGCGGGCTGAACGCAAAAATAAAGATGAAATTCTTCCTGCGTTCCGTGTATTTTCTGCCCTATATGCCGGGAACGCTGATCATCAGCTTTGTGTTCAAGCAGATTTTCACCAATATTATTCCTATCTGGGGGCGCGCGCCCGGCATCGAGGCGTTGTCGACAAACATACTGGGAACAAGCGGCGCGTGGCTCGGCATTCTTTTTGTTACGGTGTGGCAGTCCCTCGCGTTTAACACGGTGATTTATCTTTCCGGCTTGCAGAGCATCGACGGAGGTCTCTACGAGGAGGAGGCGATTGACGGGTGTACCGGCTTCAGCCAGTTTGCCCGCATCACCTTCCCGCTTATCGCGCCGTTTTTTACGATAAACATGGTGCTGTGCGGGAAGGGCTTTTGATGATGTTCGACCAGATTTTCGCGCTCACCGGCGGCGGTCCCGGCACTTCAACCCAGACCATCGCGGTGTTGATTTACAAACGCGGCTTCGACGGCGGACAGTTTGCCTGCCAGAGTGCCAACGCGGCGGCGCTTTTTCTCGTGGTCGTATTCATTTCGTTGTTCCAGCTTAAAGTTCTGGAAAAGAGGGAAAAACAATTTGCGTAACCAAACCCCTGGTCCGTATGTCGGCAAGCAACGCCGCATCCCATTCCTTGACGGCCCTGCTCTTGCTGCTTGCCGCCGTCTTTATCTTCGGCATACTGTATGTCGCGCTGGTTGTCGCGCTCAAAACGCCCGACCAGATGACCAACGTGTTAAGCCTGCCCAATCCGGCCCATTTCAAGAATTTTCTTGAGGCATGGAACATGACACGCTATCCTGAAAAGTTTGGAAACACCTTTGTCATCACCATTATCACCCTGATTGCCAACAGTGCCGCAGCCTACGCTATCACGCGGAACCGGCACAAGTCAAAGTTTTTCAACCTGATCTACTATTATTTTATCAGAGCGATGTTCATCCCCTTCCAGGTCCTCATGCTGCCGCTGGTAAAACACGCCTCGTTTCTGCCCCTTGACAACATTCTGGGCATTAGCTTTCTCTCCATTGTCTTCGGCCTCCCGATGAACACCTTTTTATACTGCGGCTATGTGAAAGGGCTGCCCAGGGACATCGAGGAAGCGGCGCTCATCGACGGGCTAAGCCAGTCAAAGGCGTTCTTCCTCATCGTGTTTCCGCTCATGAAACCGATTCGTGCGACAGTCGCCATCTTTTCCGTCATGTGGATGTGGAACGATTTTCTCATGCCTCTGCTCCTCCTAACCAAGCCCCGTGAACAGACGCTGCAACTGTCCCAGTATGTTTTTCAGACCCAGTTTTCCACCAATTACAACTTGGCCTTCGCGTCCTACATTCTCGTGCTGCTGCCGGTCTTGATTATGTACTGCGTATTCCAGCGTCAGATCATCTCCGGCGTGATGAGCGGCGCGGTGAAAGGATAGCTGCCTGTCGGCCCCGAGGAGGGGAAAGTCGCGGCAACGCGGTTGCCGACCCCTCGCTCCGGACACGCACTCCGGACGAAATGCCTGAGCCTAAAGGCGCGTCCGCACCTCCCTCCGTTTGGTCCTCCGCTACCCCCTCTCCAAAGGACATCGTCCCGGGCTCCGCCCCTAAGAGCCCGACCCCGAAGGGGCTTTTAAGAGCCCGGCGTGATAGGAGATAGCGGCGGTTTCCCCTACGGGGATAGGGAGCCTTCTATTCCCCCGTAGGGGGAAACTGCCGCCCGTTCCCTATCACGCCGCCCTCGAGGAAGGCCACTACGGGGCCGTGCGTTGAAAGCGAATGACAACCACGCCGCTATATCCCGCGCCGCCTGTGCCTCCAAACCTTCCACCGCCCGACCCCCCGTCGCCGTAGTATACGCCGTCAGCACCCTTATTACTATTATTAGATCCTGAGCCGCCGTCTCCACCCTTTGAAAACGCGGTCGTGCCTGTTGCCGTTTGAACCCATGCTCCCGTTGTGTCTGGTGTCCATGCGTCGCCGCCGCTCCCCGCGTTGGCGCTGGTGGCTGAGTTTCCAGCGCTCCCCGCGCCTCCGCCTCCGCCACCGGCTGTTCCGCTGCCGCCACTGCCGCCCCCGTTTCCTTTTATCCCGTCGTCAAGCGGAACCTGGTTTGCGGATGTGGCGGTGTTTCGTTTGCCTGAGCCGCCTCCGCTGAAAGAATCAGCCCCCCCTGCCGCGCCGCCGCCGCCCGATCCGCCGGGTTGTCCGGCAGTACTCGTGGTCCCTCCCCTGCCGCCACCCGGAACGACCACGCCGCCCCCAATGGAAGAGTCCCCGCCGTTGCCGCTAGCAGCACCCCCGGCACCGACCTTTATCTGAATAGTACCGGTCTCCAGCATCAGGGATTGCTCAGTTTTATACAGAACCCCGCCCGCGCCGCCACCGCCGCCGCTATCCCCAGAGCCCGAATTTCCAGCGCCACCGCCGCCCGCCACGATAAGGTAGTCGGCGGTAAGAGCGCTTCTCCCGTCAGGAAAGGTAAGCGCATAGCTGTCCCCCGGCTGGTCGAACACATGGATTTCATACACACCATCTAGAGAGACGGCGCCACCCTCTGCCAGAGCCCCGTTCTGCGCCTCTGCCGTTTGTATGGGCGGGTAGGCGCTGTAACCGCTCTTGTTTACGCCTACGGTAACCTCGCCTTCCCTCGTTATCCCGCTCACGGCAAGCGTGTACGATGTGCCGTTATCGCCGCTGGTGTCGGTCAAGTCTCCCATCACCGCGCCGGCGCCGTTGGCATCCAGA
>JAIRNN010000253.1 GCA_031257995.1 Spirochaetaceae bacterium
AGGAAAGCCCTGCGGGGCTAGGTGGAGAGCATGAAGTCGGTCTCGATGATGCGGAACTCTTTCAGCAGCGCTGTCCCGTTGGTATACTGCGTGCGTACCTGCACCTTCCAGCTCTTGCCGGTGGGGAGATCCGGAATCACGGCAATGATCTTACCCGGCTTGTTCTCCACGTAGTTGCTGCCCGCCTTGACCGTTATAATCGGGCTGCCCGGCGCGGTGAAGTAGAGTCCGGTCTTGTCGGGGGCTCCGGCGATCTCGATCTTCCCGCCGATGATGGTGACGACGCCCTTGGGGGTGAGCTTCTCGTTGGTCGTGCCCGACCCGTTGTCGATGACCTCCACGATGACCGCTCCGTCCCCGGTTACGCCCATCACGCGGCAGCGGATACCATCGAGTATCCTCCGTACTTTCAAGAGCGCGATGCAGGTGAGGCTGAGCTTGTGCTTCTCCCGCAGGAATTGCTCAAGTTCGCTGTCGAAGCTGCCGCCCACTTTGAGGCGGAGGGTCAGGTAGTCGCAGAAGTTGACCCCGAAGCCGTCTACGATTTCAAAGAACGCCGTGTCGAAGAACCATTTGACGCATGTTTCCATGCCATCAACATCGCCGGGGTCCTTCACCGCCTTGACGCGGATGTCCCGCGTCGTGAGTACCTGGAGTCCCTTGGGCCGGCCCACATATTTGCCCCCGACTTTGCCTTCGGCATTGGTCAGGTGGTTCGGAAAGAGCCACAACTCGGATTCGTGTAAGGTTTCCGTATCTTCAGTAATTCTTGGCATAATGCCCTCCAAAATAGAACATACATCTACGGCCGTTGTCCGCGTTTTGCTTTGATCGGGCGGTCGCGCGCGGGGAGACAAGGCGCGCGGTTTCCGTTTTCGACACCCTCTTCAGGTAATGGGGAAAGGGCAAGCGGCGGCTTGGCCGTCTTGCGGGATAGAGCGGGAAAAATGAACGGTTACAGGAAAAAGCGTCCGGAAAAACCCCGCTGCCGGGGCAAAGGGAGGAGCAGGAATACCGGAAAAACGAGGAAACGTATGGAAGGGAGGGGGCCTCTTTCGCGAGAAACCCCTCAAAACGCCCGCTAAACGGCTTGAAACAGCTGTTTTCACCCTTTTCCCGGTTTTTGTGTTTTCATCAATTTTATCATGACTGCCAACTTACCTTACCTATATACGGCTTTGCAACCGTGCGTAACCGTGCGCAACACGATACAAGAGGCGCCTCTTTTTGACAAGCGGGCGCTGAGTCACGGGGAATCGCAGACGGCGTACTCTGCGGTTTCCTGTGATGAATGTCGTGATGAAGCCTTTGATGAAGGGCGGGTTCGCTTAGGGCAACGATGATTGACGTGAGCCGGCTGTCCCGATGGCGGCGTGGTACCATTACTCGCGCGAAGGGCGGTTACAAAATCGCGCTATTCTGGTATACTGATGGGTGGAGGCTTCGTATGACGCACGATGAGATTCGCGCAAAGGCGCGGGAGTATTTGCAGAAGGAATATGACGCTCGGTTTCGGGGCGAGGTTGAACGGCTGATCGGGGCGGAGGACTGGAAGGAGCTGGAGGACCGGTTCTTCAGGACGTTGGAGTTCGGGACGGGCGGGCTGCGCGGGGTGATTGGCGGCGGGTTCAACCGGATGAATACGCTGGTGGTGAAGAGCGCGACGCAGGGGCTGGCGGCGTATATCATCAAGGCGTTCCCTGAAAAGGCGCGGGAGGGGAGGCTGTCCGCCGTGATCGCCTACGATTCGCGGCATTATTCCCGTGAGTTTGCGCAAGTCTCGGCGCGGGTGTTTGCGGGGAACGGGATACGGGCGTATATCTTTTCATCGCTTAGGCCCACGCCGGAGCTTTCTTTCGCTATTCGCCGGCTGGGAACGGATACGGGGATTGTCGTCACGGCATCGCACAACCCGCCCCAGTACAACGGCTACAAGGCGTACTGGAACGACGGGTCCCAGGTCATCGAGCCGCACGACGCGGGTATCATAGAAGAAGTGAGCCGGGTAACGGCGATCAATGAGCTTTCCGAAAACGAGGCGGTTTCCCGCGGGCTTTACAAGGTCATTGACCAGGAGATCGACGGGCCCTACCGCGAGATGGTGGTAAACGCGCTCTTCCGGCCCGCGCTTATCAAGGAGAAGGCGGGCGAGGTGAAGATTGTCTACACGCCGCTCCACGGTACGGGCGCGTTTCATGTGGAGGCGGTGCTGTCCGGCTTGGGGCTTAACGTGATGACTGTGCCGGAACAGCGGGAGGGGAACGGCGATTTCCCGACGGTCGCGTTTCCCAATCCGGAAGAGGCGGCGGCGCTGGAGATGGCGTTGGCGTTGGGCAAGAAGGTGGGGGCCGATGTGGTGATGGCGACCGACCCCGACGCGGACCGTTTCGGCGCGGCGGTTCCCGACGGCGTGTCCGAAAACGGACAAGGCGGTTTTACGCTGATCACCGGCAACCAGATGGGGACATTGCTCGTTGACTATGTGTGCCTCTCGCTTAAAGAGCTGGGGCGGCTCCCGCCCAAACCGGCCATCGTCAAGTCGATTGTAACGACGGGGATGCAGGACAAGGTTGCCGCCCTCTACGGGGTGGAGACGCTGGAATGTCTTACCGGGTTCAAGTGGATCGCCAACCTCATGCGGCTTGCCGACGAGGGGAAGATTCCGCAACGGATCATCTTTGGCAACGAGGAGAGTTACGGCTATCTTGTGGAGAACGAGGTGCGCGACAAGGACGGGGTATCCGCTGCCGCGCTGACCGCCGAGATGACGATCTACTGGCGGAGCACGGGAAAGACGCTCCTTGACCGTTTGAACGAGCTTTACGAAAAGGCCGGTTACTGGGAAGAGATGGGGATAAGCAAGTACTTTCAGGGGCCCCAGGGCCCTGCAACGATGGCCGGCGTGATGGCCGAATACCGGAGAAGTCCGCCCCGGACGCTGGGCGGTATCGCGGTGGTGAAGGTACGCGACCTGCTGCAAGGCGCGGCGCTGTTCCCCGGCGATCCCTCCCGGAAGGAGCCGGTCGATCTCCCAAAAAGCAATGTCTTGCAGTTTTATCTGGAGGACGGTACCATCGTGAGCGCGAGGCCCTCCGGCACCGAGCCCAAGATCAAGTTTTACGCAACTTGTTGCGCCGCAACCTGTTGCGGCAAGACCGGGGAAGGCGGGACGGCGCGTAAAACGGCGCTCGAAGCGGCAAAGAAGGAAGTCGCGGGGAAACTCGCGGCGATCAAGGCTGATATAAGGAAGGTTATCGGCGCGTAGTGATGAGGATGGTGATACTGATGAATAGGAAGCACGGCGTGTTTGGACGGCGGGTGTTGTGCGGCATGGCCCGCTTCGTTGTGGCGGGAATCGCGGGGATTTTTGCGGTGGTGGGGATGTCGTGCGCCACGAGCCCCGCGTTTGTCGGGAAGGCCCTCCCCTCGATCATCGCGGGCAACGAAAAGAAGCTGGCAAAAAATTCCGGCGACAAGGCGTTGATCCTTGAGACGGGCCGTTATTACATCTCCTATGCCAACGCCTTTGTCGAAACGCCCGCCGATATGCTGCCGCCTGAACAGTACGAGCGGAAGACGGCGGAAAAGAACCGCGCCAAGGAGTTGTACCTGCGGGGGATCGCGGTACTCGAAACGGCGGCGGATGTCGATGAAGACATTGACTTCTTGTACTGGAAGGCCGCCGGGGTCTTGGCCGCGTTTGCGATAGACCCGTTTGATTACACGTCCGGGCTGGGCGCGAAACTGCCTGCGTGTATCAGTATGCTGAACCATGCCTATGAGCTGGCCCCCGATTACAACAACGGAGCGCTTGACGAGTTGCTGTTCAGGGTATACGCGGCGCTTCCCGCCGAGATGGGCGGCGACAAGGCGAAGGCCAAGACCTATTTCGAGCGCGCGCTTGAAAAGACGCATGGCCTGAGTCCCGGCCTCTTTGTTACATGGGCGCAGTCCTTCTCGATCCCGTCCCAGAATTACGCTGAGTTTCGCACGATGCTCGAAAGGGCACTGGCCATAAACCCGAACCGCGACAAGGCCAACGCGCTTGCCCACAAGATCAGCCAAAAGAAGGCGCGGTGGCTGCTGGACAATGCGGAGCATTTTTTTATTGATGTGGAATGAGTCCGATAACGCATGGGGGAATTGACCGCTTGCGGCGCGGAAAGACGAATAAGCCATATAGCGTTTGTTGATGTGCTGATGTGCCGGCTTTACAGGCGGCATTGGACACTTGCTGAACAGAAGAATTGGCGGTAAAGCGCGTATCTATCGATAAAAACCTTATTCGACTGAGCGGTTAAATTTAACAGTTGTGTAAACGGACCGGTTATCAGTAGCAGCGGACTTCACGAAATTCGCGTTGGTCTTGAAACAGGCGGCGATATAAGGTAAGATTAAGAGAGGTGATTAAGATGAAGAAACATATCGGTATGTGTATGGTATTCCTGCTTTTCTTTGGCGGGATGGCTTTTTCCGGCGGGCAAGGGGACGGCGCCGGCGCGAGGCCTCTTACGATAAAGCTCGCGTCCCTCGTTCCCGAAACCTCTCCTTGGGGGGCGGCATTGAACAAGATGGCCGGGAACGTCAAGGCGGAAACAAACGGCGCGGTGGACATCATCGTGTACCACGGCGGTGTCGCGGGCGGCGAGGCGGATGTTCTGCGCAAACTCAGGCTTAATCAGATACAGGCGGCGATCCTTACCTCGTTCGGCCTCAACGAAATCACGCCGCAGGTCCTCGCCCTTTCCTGTCCGTTTCTCATCCGCGGCAACGAAGAGCTTGATTATGTGCTGGAAAAGTTAAAGCCGGTGCTGGAAGAAAAGATCAACCAGTCGGGCTTCCAGACCATCGCTTGGTCCAAAGTCGGGTTTGTCAGCTTCTTCTCAAAGGTACCGGCGCGTACCCCTGCGGAGATGAAAAAGCTCAAACTGGGAACATCGGAAACCGAGACGACGCTGCTTAACGTGTTTAAATCAATGGGCTATCAACTCGTGCCGCAGTCAATGGACCAGGTTCTTATCGACTTCAACACAGGCCGCGTGGATGCCGTGTATCAGGAACCGCTTTCGGCGGCCGCATTCCAGTTGTTCGCCACGGCAAAGTATATGATGAACTTTCCCATCGCGCCGTTTATGGGCGGTATCTTCATGAACCAGACCGCCTGGCGGACCATACCGGAACAGTACCGGAGCGTCGTCCTCAAACACGCGAAGGTCGCGGAAACCGAGATCGACACGCAACTGGAAAGTTTGAAAACGGACGCGCTTGCCATGATGACGGCGAATGGGCTTACGGTTTACGATTTGACCCCGGAGGAACAAGCCATGTGGATAAACGACACCGAGGCGGCCATCCCGCGTCTTGTCGGATCGATGTTTGACGCGGACATGTACCGCCGGATCACGGATATTCTGAAAGAGTACCGTTCTCGAAAATGAAATGGTGATGAAAAAGATAGAACGCGCGTTAAGTTATGGGGTTTTGGCGCTCTTGGCCCTCATCCCGGCGCTTGAATGCGTGTTGCGCCTCGTCTTCCACACGGGGATTCCCAACGAGAACTTGATTGTCACGCACCTGCTCCTCGTGCTGGGCCTCTTTTCCGGTATGAGCGCCGCCGGGGAAGACCGCCATCTTGCTATCGGCATCGTCCAGTACCTGAAAAACGAGCGCGCGGCGCGTTATCTCAAGATCATAACCGGCACGGTCTCCACGTTTGTCACCATGGTCATCGCGTGGACGGCGGCCTCCTTCATCAAGATGGCCCTCTCCCCGGCAAAACCGGTACTGTTCTTTATTCCTGACACCGTGTTCGCCCTTTCGATGCCGCTCGGCTACCTCGTGATTGCCGTTCGCTTCGCGTGGAGAACGCCCCTTTCGGGGATAAAGCGCGTCATCCCCTTTGCGGCGCTGGTTCTCGGCACGGCGGCCGCCTTCCCTTCAATTTCCCGCCTCCTCTGGGGCTTCGACCTCCCGGACTTCGCGTTCACGGCGAACCTCGCGCTGATCAACATCGCTCAGGCCATCAAGACACCGGGCGTTATCGTACTTGTCCTCTGCGCGCTGGCCGGAGCGCCGCTCTTTACCGTCATCGGCGGCCTCTCGCTCCTCCTCATACAAGGCTCAGGCGGCATCCTTGATGTCGTCGCCAACCAGATTTACACCTCGCTCACCGGGGAGAGCATCATCGCCATCCCGCTATTCACGCTTACCGGTTTTTTTCTGTCGGAGAGCAAGGCGGGACTGCGCCTCGTAGAGACCTTCCACGCGTTTTTCAGTTGGATGCCCGGCGGCCTCATCGTGCTGTCAGTCGTCATTTGCGCGTTTTTCACCTCGTTCACCGGCGCGTCCGGCGTAACGATCCTCGCGCTGGGCGGCATCCTCTTTTCGATCCTGAGCGAAAGCTCGTCCTACAAAGAAAAGTTTTCTGTCGGCCTCCTCGCCTCATCAGGCAGCATCGGCCTCCTCTTCCCGCCGTCCATCCCTATCCTGCTCGTCGCCACCGCCACCCAGACCAACACGTTGCACCTCTTCTTGGGCGGCATATTCCCCGGCATCCTCCTTGCCGCGTCGATGATCATCTTCGGCATCGTGATCTCGCTGCGAGCCAATATTCCCCGAGAACGCTTCGAGCTCAAAAAGGCCGCCGCCTCGCTCAAGACATCCGCGTTCGAGATACTGCTCCCCGTGTTGCTCGTCGGCGGCTATTTCTCCGGCATCCTGTCCACTGTGGAAATCGGTGCGGCTTCGGCGGTCTACGCCTTCATTGTGGAAGTCCTCATCCACAAAGACATCAAACTGGGCGACGTGAAACACGTCTTTGCCAAGGCCATCCCCATCGTGGGCGGAGTCCTCTCGATCCTCGCGCTGGCCGCAGCCCTCTCCTACTACATCGTCGACACCCAGGCTCCGCAAAACTTCGCCCGCTGGATGCAAACCGCCGTCAGTTCCCGCATCGCGTTTCTCCTCATCCTCAACCTCGCCCTCCTCGTCGTGGGCTGCCTCGTCGACATATTCAGCGCCATTCTCATCGTGCTGCCCCTCATCATCCCCTTAGGCGCCGCGTACGGCATAGACCCCGTCCACTTAGGCATCATCTTCCTCATCAACCTCGAAGCCGGCTTCCTCACCCCGCCCGTGGGTCTCAACCTCTTTTTCGCCAGCTACCGCTTCAACAAGCCCTTCGTGGAAATCTGCCGCTATGTTCTCCCCTTCCTCCTCATCCAGCTTGCCGTTGTGATGCTCGTCACCTTCGTCCCGTTCTTCTCGACCTTCCTCAAAAACCTGCTGTGACGACCCCCGCGTTTACATCGAAAGCCGTCCGTTTATAGGAGAGCGGAATATAAAAAGGGGGAGAAGGGGGAAGTTGCGGCGAAACGTGCCGACCCCGCGCTCTTGCCTCTCCGGGGAATTGAAAATGGACAATGACAGGAATAAACAACGCGCTCATTATCCCTTTTCAATTATTCCCCCTAAGGGGAAGCCCCCGGCCTCAACCACTGATTTTCATATGCCCGCAAACAAAAAACCGGATACCCGGGGAATTTAAAAAGGGAAAAGCGGCGGCAGATGGCGGCCTTCCCCCGAAGGGGAACGCCGCCGTCTGCGGTTTTTTGTGATTGCCGTATCCGCAGCGCGCTGCGCGGCCTACAGCTTTACGGGCTGCTACGCTGGATTCCAAACCCACGGGACATCCTTGTCGGCGGGTTTAATCGTTACGGAAATACTGACGATATTGCCCGTCATGGTTGCATTGCTGTCTGCCTGCACAAGATTCCATCCGGTTTTGGGCGAAAGACTGAATGCGCCGTAAGATGTGTTGTAGGTTGTTTCATCTTCCTCTTCTGAATCTGTTGCCGCCCCCGGCTGAGGGTAACGTTGCCGCTCACCTAGACATAGAATATCTCGCTCATTTGCGTACCTCCGTTATGTACCGACCGCCTGGAGATACTACCACCACGAGAGAGTCTAAAACTGCGTATCATCACCACATTCGCGCTCCCTACAGCAGTTACCGTGTCATCGCCGAAAAGATCCTTCCCGCCTGTACTGAGCCAGTCCGAAACCGCAGCATTGGCGCCCGATGGCGTTTCCAGCTTCAGCGACAGCTTGCCTCCGCTAATCAAGAACGCGGTACTGCCCCTTTGCGGCAGCGTCCGTTAGGGAGTCGATGGTTGTGTCAGGCGCGCCGCTTACAGAAAGGCCGGTATACTCGATGGTCTCCTGACCGGTTACCGGCTCGTCAATAGGCGGAATATCATCGCCCCCGCCGCCGCTGTTATCGCGCGCCGCCTGCGCGAATAGCGCCGCGCCCCGTTATACCCATAATCAATGCGCCACCCTTTTTCATCTGTTTCTCTCCTATTTAGTCAGCGTCCGGCGCTTCGTTGCCCGGCAACCGTTCACTTATGTGATAATTCCGTATACCGCATATCCACCCTCCCCCTCAGCCGGGGCCGTGCAAATGCGTCATACCCGCCTCCATCGCCTGAGCGGGGATACCCCGCACGGCCCAGCAGGGGTGTCCCGCACGGGCTAGCAGGGGTGTCCTGCTAGCCCGTGCAGGGGTATCCTGCTAGCCCGTGCAGGGGTGTCCTGCGGCCTCGCGAGGATAACGAACCCCGTAGGGCTGCGCGAAGAGCGCCGCGCCGCACCCAACGTTGGCCGTATCAGCCTCTTTGTATCAGCCGATACAGCATCAGCCGATACAACGCCTTTGTATCAGCCGATACAGCCCCTTGGTATCAGCCGATACAACGCCTTGGTATCAGCCGATACAACGCCTTGGTATCAGCCGATACAGCCTCCCGGCGCCGGCCTTGTCCCCCGTCGGGGGAGCCGCCGCTCTCTCACCATACGCCGCCCCCGATGCATACGGATGATAAAAAGGTCCACTGATTACCCAGATTACACTGATTTAAGAGAGGTTTTGAAGCAAAAAATCCGGATAATCCGGGGAATCTGTGGACCTTTTGTTTTTTTGTTTGCTTAAGAGGTGTTTAGCCGTAATGCGGCAAGCCTCTAGGCGGCGGCTGCCTTTAGCAGCTTGGCTAAACGTAGGCGGCGTCCCTCCGGCCTCGCCAAGTCATCACAAAACGGCAAAATTTCGCAAAAATGCTCATTTCGCAAAAAACTTTCACTTTTTTCACTTTTTTTTCGTCCAAAATAAAGCAAAATGGCTCACAACCGCATAGTACTCTGTACGGAGACAAATGTCCCGTAGGGGGTTTATATGAAAGTATGTTGTTGTGCGCGGCGTGTCCGTGCGGCGGCATGGGTATGCGGTTTCTTGTTCCTCGCCGCCTGTGCCGGCAAAGACGAAAACGTAGCCGGAGACATAGACGAAGACGCGGCCGCATCTGCGGGCAAAGACCGTACGGAAGAAACGCGGTTCATTGAGGCGAGTGCCGGCAACGTTCCGCGATCTCCGCAGACGGGGGTTCCCGCTCAAACGCGGGACCCGGATTGGTTTGACCGGCTCGAACGGATGGCCGAGAGGGAACGTTCAGGCGGGTTTGAGGCCGGCGCGGGGCTGCGCGAGTCAACGCTTCGCGAACAGGGCGGGGACTATGCGGGCGCGGTATTCGCCACATTCAAAGAATTGTTTTGGGCGTATTCTTTTGCCGCAGGAGAGGAACGGCGGCGGTCGGTTGAGTCCATGATCAAGGCGGGATTCCGTGGTCTTATGGATAACCTCGGGCAAATGATTGATCCGGCTTCCGCAGAGGCGGCCAGGCAAGCGTCCCAGGTCTGCCTTTCGTTTTTCGAGGGACGTTATGAGGAAGCGGAGGCGTTGTTTGCCGGAATCGGGGCCGGACGCGGGGATGCCGAACCGGACGAGTTTTCCGCATGGATGGGCCTCGTCTGCGCCCTTGAAAACATGGCGAAGGCTGTCTCGCCGGACATTCGATCGGGCGTTCAGGTGGACATTGAATCGGAAACGCCGCCGGATGCGGAGGGGACAAACGAGAGCGCTCTCCGTCATCTCCGCGCGTCCTATGCCAGTATCCGGTCGCGCTACGAGACCCTGCCCGCGTACTGGTATTTTGGGGCGCGGAATATGAAGGGGGAAAGTATCCCTGCCTATGCGGAGCGGGCGATAAACCTGTCGCCGGATGGCCCCTATGCGGCGGAATCCCGCACGATGATTGCGGCGTTTACCGGCCTTCCGGAGGCGGACGGCGCGTCGATCCTCACCATGTACGAGATCGAAACCGTGGTCGCCGGCGCGGTGAACGCCGGAAACCCGGAACTGCTGGCCGCCCTTTTCCCGCTGGTCGCGCTGCCTGACAACCCGTATACGCTCTACGCGGCGGGCGCCTTGCGCGGGATAGCCTCGGACAGCCGGTTCAAGAACTATTTTGACGCGCAACTGCGTTCGATAAAGTCTGGAAACTCAGAAAAAAAACAGGACAAGACCCAGGCGCGTCTTGCCGAACGGCTTACCTATGTTGTGAGGGGGTAGTTATGAAAAAACAAGGATTGAAACCGGCTGTCATGGCCGGATGGCTTATCGGTATTTTGCTTGCCGGGTTCGTTTTTTCCGCCTGTTCGGGAGAGGATACCGGATCGGAGGCAGAGCTGGTGTTGTACGTCCGCGCCAAGGCGTTGTACGACGAAGGCCGTTTTGCCGAAACCATTCAATTGCTGGCGAAAGAGACGTTTATCCCGTCTCAGGTTCTGCGCGGGAAAGCGTTCTTTTTCTCAGGCGACCGTGAAAACGCCCAGAAGCAGTTTCGCGCCGTTCTGAAAAAAAGGCCGTCCGCAGTCGAGGCGTCCATCTATCTTGCGCGCGTCCTGCGTGAAAAGGGGGAGGGCGGCGCGGCGGAGAAAATCGTCAATCAGATACTCAGCGACGATCCGCAGAACATCCGCGCGCTGCGTCTTGCCGCCGATTTGCAGAAGGACAAGGGGCCTTCCCATTCCGCCGAGGCGCTGGCCTATCTTGACCGGGCTGTCGAAGCGTCGATGGAAACGGCGATGGCCATTCTGGAACGCGCGCGCCACAAATGGCTTTTGGGCAAGGATGCGGAGGCGCTGGCCGATCTTGCGGGCGCGAAGACCCTTTTTCCGCCGGACACCCCCGCGCTGAAAGTCGTTGACAATCTGCAATCAACGATAGAGGAGTTTATACGATGAAAAAATTTGTTTGTAGAACAGGCGGTGGAAGCCGCGGCAAGGCAAGTTGCCAGCCCCGGCGCCAATGCGCGCGCGGGGTTTCATACCCGTTTTGGAACATGGTATTGCTTGTTCTCGGTATGGTCATGGCGGGGACGCTGGCTTCGTGCGGTACCTACGAAAAATCGTGGCCCGGTACTTTTCCGAAACAGAATACGGAAATTCAGGGCACGTTACAACTGGGAACGATAGACGTTGACAAACCCGGCGGATCCTATTCGATTGAACGGGAGATAAACGCCATTCTGCCCCTGCTCTTTTGGGAGATGGGCTATGTGTTTGAACCGGCGACCGGCGGCGCGGATTACATCGTGGACGTTTACGCACGGGAGCGGGACATTCAGCACGGCTGGAAAACCAAGAAGTCAATCTCGCTTGAAGTGGTCCTGTGGCCAGTACAAACGGTGCGTTATGCGGGAGATGAAAGCGTGAGAACGCCTTACGCGGCGGGACGAACCGTGATCGCGGGAACGGCGGGACTTTCCGTTTCCGGCAATATGGAAAACCTGCTGAGAAAGACGGCAAAAAAAGCCGTGAAAGCGGCGAATCTAGTGCGGGAGAGAGAGGCGAATCAATAATGCCGTACACGAGAACCGTTTGGTTATTTGTTATTTTTATGGTTGCGTCCGGCGTTTTCGCATCCGACCGGGACGCGCTTGATCTGCCGCTGACGTTTGCCCGGTCGGGAGAGATGGCCGTCGCCGCCTCGATCGAGCTTCAGACTGAGCTTTCCCAGCAGACATTGAAAGAAAGCGCGTGGCGGATAGGTATTCGGGATTTTTTCCCGTCAATCACGCTGACCGCTTCGGAAGACGACCGGGTCTCGACCATCGGGGCGGATGCTTTTTCCAAGATGTACACCGTTTCGGTACAACAGTTGTTGTTTGACGGCGGGAAAATGTCGTCCGGCAGGAGGATCGAAAAGGCGCAGCTTCTGCTGCAAAAGGACACGCTTCAGAATATGTTGCGGGAAGTGTCGGAAAACGCGATCGCCGTGTACCGGCAGGTGTTACAGGGCCGGATGACGCTTGACATCAAACGGCAATCGTTAGCCGCGTTGGAAAAACAGCGTCTGGTACTGGACACGGAAATGACACTGGGCCTCGCGCTTGAATCGGATCTGCTTGAAGCGGATATTATGCTTGAAGAGGCGCGGATCGAGATCGTGAACATGGAGCTTGAACAGTCGGAACAGGAAAAGCAATTTGCCGAGATGCTGGGTTTGGACCGGGTACCGGTCTTGGCGGAACAGATCGATATAACCCGTGTCTTTCGGCTGCCGTCCGTCAAAGCGGTGCAATCCGAAATACTGGCAAGGAATCCTGATCTGGTCTCTTCCCAGCTTTCGATACGCCAGAAAGAGGAGGAGGCCAAATTCGCGTCCCGTCTTTGGATACCGACGATAAAAGGAACCGGCAGCTTTTCGTTGACCGGAGACCGTTATCCGCTGTCCCATTATAAATGGTCGGTCGGTCTCACGATCGACCTCTCGATGCCGTGGATCGCCAGCACAACATCGGGGAACTACGGGGAAGAGCCCAAAACGGAAAGAAACGCCCAACTGTCGGAATCGGTAAAGTTGTTGCCCGATCCGGCTTCGGGACTATCCGGGAAATCGGCGAAACTCGCGCTCAATCTTGAACGGAACAAGCATACGGTTGTTGTGCGGCGGCTGGAACGGAATGCGGAATTGCTGATGGAAAAGCTGGACTCTCTGATACGAAAACGGGATTTGTCGATCCGTTCAAAAGAACTCGCGTCCGCCGGGCTGCGGCTTGCGGAAACAAGAATCAAGCTGGGGCATATCACCCGTTTGGACATGATGCAGATGGAACTTGATTATGCTCAAAGTGAAATTATGTGTGTGAACGCGGCGGTAGACGTTCTCTCGGCTGTCCGGGAGATCGAAAAACTCATGGCGCTGCCGCCGGGAGAATTTGAATATATAGGAGGAGCGCAATGATGAAAAGACTCATTTGTTACATGGCGGCGGCGCTTGTTTGTGTTTCCTGCGCGAACACGAAACAACAGAACGACGCGAATGCCGCCGTGACGGTACGGGTGTCCCAGGCGGAAGCGGTTGACAAGCCGAACGAAGTTACGGGATTCGGCTCGCTCTCGTTTCTGCAAAAGAACGACATAAGCGCCCAGCAGGAGGGCGAGATCGCGGCGATATACCACCGTGAGGGCGAAGAAGTACGAAAGGGCGATATTCTCGCGCTTTTGAAAAACCCGCGCCTCAGTATCGCGGTGGAAGTGTCCGAGGAGGAGTACACCCAAGCGGAGTCGGCCTACCAACTGGCGAATATACGGCTGCTTGAAGGCGAGTTTAACGCTGAAGCGGAACTGTTAAGCATCGAACGATCCGAGGCGGAATTGCGGGAGCAGACGCGGTACCACAGTGAGCAGGTGAGAAAATTTAATCAGCAGACAACGCTCTATGCGGCGGGCGGCGTAAACGAAGAGTCGGTCCGCAGCGCGCGTTTTGAACTGGACGCTCAGGCCGCCCAGCTTGAATTGTCCGCCCTCGATATTGAAATCAGGAGAATAGGCCTGCGGGACAGGGATCTGCGGGCGGCGGGGATGAACGTGAGCTTGGACCCGGAAGAAAAGACGCGAGACTTGATCGCGCTCACGACATCCAGTCTGCGTGTCGAATTGAAAGCGGCCGAGACGAGCCGAGAAATGGCGTATAAGAATCTCGTTTCGGCGAGGACTGCGGAGGCCGAGCTCAAGATTGCAAGTCCTGTTTCCGGTTTCATCGCGGCGCGGAATTTTGAAACGGGCGATCACGTCAAAAAAGACGATACCTTGTTCACCGTTTTGAACGCGGATTCGCTTTACGCCACCATCCCCGTGCGCGAGGCGGACGCGTTCCGCATCAAAAAGGGTATGCCGGTTGTGGTAAAGGTAGACGGTACCGGGGCAACCTACAACGCGAAGGTCGATCTGGTGTCGCCGATTGCCGATGTTCAGTCTTTTATGTTTAACGTCCGGGTCTTGATCGACGCGGCGGAATTGTCCGAGGCCGGGGCCGCAAAACCGGGAATGTTTGCCGAGGCGCGTATAACCGTTGGCAAACCGGACAGAACAATCGTGATTGACGACGAGGCGATCATCAACAAAAACAAAAAAGAAGGAACCGTTTGTGTCGTTCAGGGTCAGCGCGTTACGATGAGGCGGGTCATGTTTGGCGAAATATACGAAAACAAACGGGAAATTATGAGTGGGCTTGAAAATGGAGAATTAGTCGTACTGAAACCCGCATCCAATCTCAAGGAGGGAACCTATGTTCAAATTACCAAAAAATAAATCCCGCATAACAGGCGGTGTTGTTACGGCGTTTGCCTGTGCTGTGTTCGTCCTGTTTTTTTCGTGTGAAACTGATGTGGAAGAACCCATTATCATTGCCACCTTTCCGCTGGAATCGGGCGGCATCCTCTACGGAAACTGGACGCCGATAAAAATTGGTTTCAGCACGCCGATGGCCGAGGCGGATGCAGCGTATTTGGCGGATGCCGTCAAGGTTCGGGATCATAACTATGTTGCGGTTTCCGGCGCCGTCACTTGGGAGGAGAATGCGGTTTATTTCCAGCCTGCGGAAAAATGGCAAACGGGCGAGAAGTACACCTGTTTCATAAACGGCGTTTTTTCCGCGCTGGACGGGCGTGTTGCCGTTATCAAAACGGAACTGGTGTTCTATGCCGTCTCAGGGCTGGAGGTTGAGGCGGAATTGCCGCCGGTTCCTGAGATAGAGGAAGTGTTTTTTTTAAGGAAAACCGGAGACGGCGGTTACGAAGAATCCCTTTATGACGTGGACGAATACCTGAACAATGTCATAGAAGGCGAATGCGGCCTTAAAATTCGCTTTGATGAAGAGATGGATTTTTCAGAGCTTCGGAAAAGTTTACACATAGAACCCTACCGGAATTATGACATTAAGGTTATCGACAACAGGACGCTGGACATCTATTTTAAGGCGGGAGTTAATCCACTCAAGAAAATCAGTTTTACGGTACAAGCGGATATGCACTCGTTTTTGGGCGAGGAATTGAAACAGGATTATGAATTCACTTTTACCGAATGGAAAAGCGGTTTTGAGCTTTCGGCTATGGTGGTACTCCAGAATGTTGAATATGAAGATCAAGACAACGAATTACCCATAGACCTATTCAAGGAAAAACGGTTTCAGGTAGGGGCAGAGCTATATGATAATGAAATGATTATTGATTTTACCTATCGGTTTAATGTTCCGCTTGACCTGGCTGCGGCGATAGATTCTTTGTCAAAAATTAAATTAATAGCGGATGACGAGAGGGTTGAAATAACACCTCGTTTGCAGGAAATCGGACTCTTTAATATTGAATACGACCAAACATGGACGGACATGGAGTACGGTACTTTGGAGGATCCGTATCGGTATTTAATCGTCATACCGGGCGGCATAGACGGTCTTAATGACGGCAAGGGGCATTATTTGAAAGAGGATATAAATGTCATGCTGGATGTGGTTGACTGGGATGAAATCGACCCGGATCGCAAATAAGGAGAAAGATATGATAAAAATCGCGTTTGTTTTGACATTTTTCATGTTTGTTTCCTGCGCGTTTGTCAATCTTGAGCCCATTTGGGTGGAGATCGCGGCGGATGGCCCCGGCGGGACACTGGTTTCCGCCTATTCTCCGGTAAATATACGGTTTGACTGCGAGATGGAAAAGGCCGAAGTGGAGAGCGTTGTCTCGGTGAAGTCGATACAGGGCAACACGGATGTTGACCGGAGATGGGAAGCTGCCGCGCTCGTTTTGACACCGGTAGAGGGGTGGTCGCCCGGCGTTGTCTACACCGTTTCGCTTGCCGGGACGATTCGCGCCGTTGACGGCCGGGAAGAGCGGGTCGCGGAACACGCTTTTTTTCACTACGGGCAGGTTGCGGATATCCCGTTTGTCGTTTCGTTCTATCCGCCTGACGGGGCCAAGACGGGGGTGAACGAGAAAAGCGGCGCGTTTGTAACGCTGTATTTTTCCCAGCCGATGGATACGTATTCGGTGGAGGACGCGTTTACGATAAACGGTTTTAGCGACAAGGAGTATAACTGGAATGAAGAAAAAACAACCGTTACCGTTACGAACAAAAAGAATATTGCGCCTCTTGAAAAATATGTGTGGACGCTTGACACGGCGGCGCGGAGCGCGGCGGGGTTTTCGCTCGCCAAAAAGGTTTCCGCTCAGTGGACAAGCGACGCGCAAACGCTGAAGCCCGTCGTGTCGGGGGTGTATCCGGTGGCGAAAAGGGAAAGCGCATATGGCTTTGAATGGATCGAGACCGGAAGCCCGATAGAAGCCGGTTTCGGTTACGGAGAGGCGGTAAAAGTTACCTTTTCCAAGCGGATGGATAGCGCAAGCCTTAAAAACATTATCCGCTTTGAACCGTCTCTTTCGGGAAGAACCGAAACGCTCAGCCCGTGGAACATCGTTTTTATCCCGGAACGGGATCCTGTTATCGGCGCCTATTACACGATGACCATATCGGGCGAGGCAAAGGACGAAGACGGCCTCACGATGGGAGAGGATTATATCGCGCGTTTCAAGCCGGATATTCTGTATTTAGATCCCGTTATTACCGTTTTGGGAGAGCCTGTTTCCAACGGCGGCACGGTTGACCTGTCGTTCGGCGGTGCGGAAGCGGAGGCCGGTATATCCATTATCTTTGGCCAGCCGTTCTTGACCGAAAACCAGATTGACTGTATCAACCAGATCAAATTGTCTAAGGTTTTCCCCGTCTGCGCCCCTGTGCCGGTATTGACATCCGCCGACTGGACGGGCGGTAAGATACTCTATCAGGTCTGGTCAAAATTCTCCGATTCGAACGTCCACAATCACCCGCACTATTACAAATATGTTATTCCCGGCGGGCAAAACGGCGTGACCAACGGAAAGGGCGCGTATCTCCAGAAAGATGTTGTGTTCTATATCAAGGTTACGCTGGAATAACGGAAAGGAGCGGAATATGAAACAAAGTATGGTCTTGATGTTATTGTTGTTGTCATGCGATATTCTCAGAAGCTCGCCGTTTGAGATTGCCGGGTGGAGTCCGGGGGAAGGCTACCATGACCCGAACAGCGGCGCCGCCGTTTCGGTTTGGTTTTCGCGCGAGCCTGATAAGAGCAGTGTCGAGCGTTCTTTTGAATACAGTGAAGACGGCGTGAAACTAGGCGGGCGTTTTTCGTGGGCGAATGAAAAAATGACGTTCACGCCGTCTTCTCCGCCGCGTTACGGCTGTGATTATGCGGTCGCGGTCAACACGGACGCAGAGGACACGGAGGGGATTTCCCTGGAGAGGCGGTTTGAAGGCCGCTGGACAACCCGCCCTCTCGAAGGCCGTCCCGCGATAACCGCCACGATTCCCGGCGATAACGGCGTTATCGAGCCGGGCAGGACAAAGGTTGCCGTTGGGTTTTCGACATTCGTACCGGTAAACGCCTTCAACAACCACGTTTCATTCAATCCGCAAATGAAAGGAAGCTGGACTGTCGAGTATACGCCTTCAGGCAGGGCGGTGTTTACGCCCGACACGGCATGGCAGCGCGGCACTGTGTATAAGATGACGGTTGCCGCAACGTTTGAAAACGCCGCAGGGAAAACGTTGGGAGCAGATTTTGTGAGCCGGTTTACCGTCGGTATCGAGACTGTTGCGCCCGCATTGACGGGTGTTACCGCGCTGGACGAAAACGGCGTTCCGGTTGAACATGGCGGCGGGGATTGGACGCTGTCGGAGATTCCGGCGGAAAACGCGGGGTGGGAAACCGGATACCAACTCTTGTTCCGCTTTTCCGAAAAGGTTGACGTGTTGTCGTTCAAGAAGGCGGTGTCTGTTGTGCCGTCCCTTTCGTTTGTCGTTGATACTGCCGGCACAAGCCAGGGCTTTTCGGATGAGGCGTTTCTTTCGTTTACCGAAAGGCCCGCGTTTGAACAGCGGTATCTCGTGAATGTGGAAAGCGGCGTGAAAGACGAGGCGGGTAACGAAAGTACCGCGCCGGCATCCTTTCGCCTCTATGTCAATGGAAAGAAGTCAAAGCCGCCCGCATTAACAAGAATAGAAGTACAGAGCGGCGGATCGTCTTGCGGTTTCGGGCTGGGCGACAACTTTAACAACCTGCAAATCACGAGCGATGACGAGGCCGTGATTACGCTGTGGTTTGATACGGCGGAAGGCGCGGAGGTAAATCTCTATTCGTTAATGGAATGTTTTGGGTTTTCATCGACGAATAACGCCGCCTCGTTTCAGGCGGCCTCTATTGCCTATGGAGATGCCGCCGAAGGGGAAAGCTGTCCCGCCGTCATAACCGGGGCATTGACCAACAAGGCCATTGAACACGGCGTGATAACGATTTCTGTCGGGGCGGGCCTCGTTGACACCTATGGAAACAAACAGGAGAAGGCGCAGAGGGTTGTTTTGTTGAAGTGAGTCCGTTTCAAAAAGCGGCCTGGAGCGAGGGGGCGGCAAATTGCCGCGGCAATTTGCCACGGCAACATCGTTGCCACGACTTCCCGCTGTCAACAAGTTAAGCCCTGTAAAACTATGCCCTTGATAAAAGCGGGGCGGGGTGTCATGACACCTTCGGGGCAGCGCCCCGTAGAGGGGGATAGCGGAGAACGGCTCAACCCCTGCAAACCGCCGCAGATTGCGTCCGCGCCGCAGACACAGCCTGCCTATGGGTTTGCGGGGTTTGAGCCGGTCGGAGCGAAGGGGGAGACTTCCCCCTCCTTTATAAACGAATAAGGTTTCAAGGAGAGGCTATGAAAAATTTGATAGAGGGATGCGTGAGGCGGCCGGTTACGGTTGTGTGCGCTCTGGCGGTTCTGTTTTTGGGGCTGGCGGCGGCAGTTTTGCGGATGCCGCTGGATCGGCTGCCGGAGATTGAGTTTCCCCGGGTGCTGGTCGAGACGAATTATTACGGGATGAGTGCGGCGGATATGCGCCATATCGTGACGGTTCCGCTGGAGGACGCGCTGGCGGCGGTGAAGGGGCTGGAGAGTGTCAAGAGTGTTTCGCGGGACGGGGCTTCGATTATCGTACTGGATTTCCGCTGGGGGACGAAGGTGTCGAGCGCGGCGGCGCTGGTACGTGAGGCGGTGGATTCGGTGTATGCGGCTCTGCCTCAAGGGGTTGCGAAGCCGGTTGTTACGCAGGGGGATCCTGGTCAGGAAGCGCACGCGATTATCGCGGTTGAGGCGAAGTCCGGGGACCGGGCGCTTGAACGGAATCTTGCCGAGTATGAGATGCGGAGCCGGATGAGGCGGGCCGAGGGCGCGGGGGAAGTGGCGCTGGCAGGCGGTGAAAGGGAGGAGGCGGTGGTCGGCGTGGACGTGCCGCGCGCGGCGATGCGGGGGCTTCGTTCAGGGGATATCGCGCGGATGCTGGCGATGGAGAGCGCCGACATTCCGGCGGGGAACGCCCGCGAAGGCAACTTGGAGTTGGTCGTGGTAAGCGAAGGGCGGCCCGATTCGGTGGAGGAACTTTCTCATCTGGTGTTGAACGGCGGGGAGTCGCCGCTTTTTCTGGACGATGTTGCCGAGGTCGGCGCGGAACCGGCGAAACAGCAGAGCGTGTTCCTGTACCGGGGGAAGGAGATGACCGCGCTGGAAGTGTACCGGAGGCCCGGCGCGGATCCGGTGCGGCTTTCGCGCGCGATACGGAGGATTGTCGCCGAATCGCGGGCTGATTTTGCGCGGGATGCGGACATCCACCTTGTCTATGACGCGGCTCCTTCGATTGTCCGGGGCTTACTGGAACTGGGGTTTTCCGCCGCGCTGGGGGCCTTTGCCGTGATCGTCATCGTGGCGCTGTTTATCAAGAATCTTCGTTACAGCATCCTCGTGTCTCTTTCGATTCCGGTCTCGGCGGCGGCGGCGTTTTCCCTGCTCGCGCTGTTTGGGCGTTCCCTCAACAGCATGAGTCTTTCCGGCATCGCGCTGGGTATCGGGCTCGTGTCCGACACCTCGGTCATCGTGCTGGACGTGCTTTGCCGCCGTTTTGGGAAGTCGCCGGAAAGGCCAAGCCCGGAGGAGACGGCGGGAACCGTTGCCACGATCTCCCTTTCGAGTTTTGGCGGCGCGATGACAACTATCGTGGTCTTCGTTCCCGTGATCTTCTTGCCCGGGGCGCTTGGCGCGCTCTTTGGCGACATGGCGGTTACCATCGCCGTATCGGTGTTTTCAGGCTGGATCTACGCCCAGTTCGCGCTGCCTTCCCTGTTCCGGCTGTTTTTCAAGCCGGCTACAGAAGCCGGACGGGAACCGCTTGTCTTTTCAAACGCGGCGGCGGCAAGGGTGATGAGGGTGATCAAGGCGGCGGATATGACGGCGGGGTTGGATCGCCTCTATGCCCGGTTGTTACGGCGGGCGGTGAGGCACACCCGGAAGGTACTCGTTGCGGCGGCGGTGTTGAGCGCCGCAGGGTTTGCCGTGCTTGTTTCAAGACCGGCGGCGTTTGTGGCGAAAGACGCGGCGCGGGAAATTATGGTGAGTCTTGTGTTTCCGTCCGGCATTCTCCTGGAACAGGCGGCTGAGGAAGCGGCCGTCACGGCGGGGCTTCTGGAGGGGTTGCCGGGGGTTGACCGGGTTTTTGCCTACGCCGGGGCCGAGGAAGCGGACGTAAAACGGCGTTCCTCCCCCGACTACAGGAAGGAGGAATTTGTTTTCCGCGCGCTGCTCTCGAAAGATGCGGATCCCCAAGCCTCGTTGCGGGCCGTTCAGAAGGCCGTGGAGGAGACCCCCGCGTTTATCGAGACACGCGCCTATTTCCCGCCCGACCCCAAGGAAAAAGTGCTGGGGCTTTTCGATGGGGAACGTTTTGCGGCGACCGCCAAGAACGCGGACGAGGCGCGGGAAAAAGCGCGGGACGCGATCGAAAAGTTGCGCGGCAGCCACGACGCGCCGTTTGAGTCCGCCGTGCTGCGGCCTTCCGGCGAACTCCGCGAGCTGAGGATTCTTCCCAAACGGGAGGTTCTCTCTCAGTTAGGTATCAACAATGCGGACATCGCCGAAGCCGCGATGAGTGTTACGGAGGGGACGCTTGCCGCTCGTCTTGAGATTGAGGGCCGCCCGCTTGACGTGCGGGTAAGGGGGTCCCGCCCGGAGGCGGCGCTGCCGCCTCTGCAAACGATTGCCGCTATTCCTGTGCGGCCCGCACAGGGAAGCGGGCCGGTATTTATCGGTACTGTGGGCGTTATAAAAGAGGAATTTTCATCGGTGTCGCTTGCCCGCCTCGACCGGAACGATGCGGTGTATATCGACGTGACGGCCAAGACGGGGCGGGAACGGGCGTTGCGAAAGGCGTTTGAAGAACAGAAGTCTGACGGGGTTATCCGCGCCGGCGAGACGGTTTTCGCCAAGTACCGGATATCATTTGCCGTAACGATCGCGCTGGTGGTGGCGCTGCTCTACCTGACGATGGGAGCGCAGTTTGAGTCATGGACGATGCCGCTTGTGCTGATGCTCTCCATCCCCTTTTCGCTTGCGGGGGTGGGCCCGGCACTGCTGTTTTCCGGCGCTGAACTCGATTCCGGCGCGGTCATCGGCATTGTAACCCTCTTCGGCATCGTGGTGAACAACGGCATCGTGTTGTACGAGACGAGTATTGAACACATCGCCGACAGGATGACGGTTCCCCGCGCGGTCTACTGCGGGGCGCGGAAACGCTTCCAGCCCGTGCTGGCAACGACGTTCACAACGGCGATTGTGCTGTTGCCCCTTATATTCTCGCCCTCTGCGGCGAGCCAAAAGGCGATGACGGCGGCGATGCTGGGCGGGATCATCGCGTCCACCATATTAACGCTTTTCGCGCTGCCCGCCGTGTTTATGCGGGTGCTTCATCACGAGGGTTAATCACGGGAAAACTGCGGGTGACGCGGATGGACAAAACGAAGAACAAAAGGAGTGTGGACATATTTGACCGCTCGTTCAAGCAGATCATCTCAAGCCTGTCGCCCTATGATACGGTTCATCAACGGGCTGTTCGGCTGTGATTACCCGCTGGACAGCGAGGTAAAGCGCTTGAATGCCGAGCAGATTGGGAGTGGCTTGGAAAAGCGCATTACGGACGAGGTGGTGTCTGTCGCTGGGCACACTTACATCATTGAGGAACAGACGGCGGACGACTCAAACATGGCGATATGGGTGTTTGAATACAGTTACGCCCAAGCACTGAGAGAGAAGGAAACGAAAGACGGGGTGATCACACTGCCCTTTCCCCGTGCCGCCGTGATATATCTGGAAGTGGGCCGTATGGTGCCGGATACTTTGGAAATACGGATAACGTTTCCCGGCGGCGGGACGTACCGGCATACGATAGAGACGGTCAAGCTGCTTGAGCATAGCATAGAAGGGATAGTAGAGCGAGGGCTTTCGGCACATTTTACATATTGAAACTGCGGAAACTCGCGAAGTGGGCGAAAACGGTGGAAGAACGGAAAGAGGTGGAGGCCGGGTTCCGGGAGCTGGGGTTCGAGCTGAAGGGAGTGATAGAGGGATGTGCGGACAAAGACAAGTTCAGCGATGGGGATCTAGTATACGGTAACATTTAAAACTTTACTCGATGATCTCAGGATAAAGCCGTTTGAGTTTGGCGTGGGCATCGGTGGTGGTAAACTGCCAATCCACGCCCTTTTGTTTCTGTTTCGTTGCGTGTGCCACGCCGATAGTTCTGCGTTAAGCGTCTCTATACTGCCGGTACGCCGCGACCCCAGGCACTGTGCCGCCAATGCGGACAATTCCACTTCGGCTATGTCCAGCCAGCTTCCATGCTTGGGCGTATAATGGATTTCCAGTTTCCGGGTACGCCGGAATGCCTCCTCCGGTGAAAAGTCTCATACAGCGAGGAAGGGGTATGCGTATTCAGGTTGTCCATGACCAGCACCACTTTTTTTACATCCGGATACCGCATATTAAGGAGTCATTGTATTTTACGCGCCCAATCCTTTTTCGTTCTCTGCGGTAACGCTTCCGTATGCCGCCAGCCTGACAGCGGTTTGGTGAACATAAAAATACTGCGCGTCCCGTTACGATGATATTCGTTATCAACCTTTTCGGTGTGTCCTGGCTTTACCGGCAGCGGTTCGCGTACATGATCCAGTAACTGATACGGCTTCCCGTCCATACAAACGACTGGATATTGTTCATTAGAGGGGCGGTATACACCGGCAGTCTTTCAGGCGGGGTTTAAGCGGAGTTTTTTAAAACGCGGCTGGCCGTTATGTGAGACAGGGAATCCACATACTGTAATTCCACGCAGTTGCCGGCCGGCAATCTCAAGGCCCAGGTACTGAATCTCTTAGGCGGCTGGCCGCATGCCAAGGCAATGATACGGGCTTCCGCCTCGCCGGTTACTTTCTACTAGGTCCTCCACGGCAGATGGCAGCGGTGCTTCCCCTTATGGGCTTGGGGAGACGCTCTCCCATTCGGGCGCCAACTCCCGGTATGTGTAGAAGCGCAGTCCCATTTCTGAGGCCGTTTGCAGGAGGAATTCCAGCCGGGCGGTTTTGATGCCCCACTGTGCGCCATCGTCAATGTTGTGCGTTGTGAGGGGAATGATGAGGTCGCCCACTGCTTTTGCGGTTTGGAGCAGGTCGCCGATCATCTGATAAAACGCGGTGTCGTCCGGAATAACGGTGTTATCAATGGATTTGGACGCGATAAGGCCGGACGCGATCGCTTCTTTGGTGTAAAAGCGGGGGGTCGTGCCGAAACCACGGATAATCGCATAGTTTTTCAACAATTCCTCGTCCATCCACGGATCGGAAAATCCGAACGGATAGGCAAAAGCCGCAAGCGGGATGCCGTTTTCACGGAGGGCGCGGGCGGAATCAAGCGTTTCATACGTCCATGCGGCGCGGTCGAGATTTCGTAGATCAACGTGGTTCTCCGTGTGATACCCGATGTCGTGGCCCCGCGCCAGCGCGTTTAAGCAAAAAGCGGGGTTTCCCTGTACAAAAAACGTAACCTTCGCGCCGTACCGGTCAAACAGGGGAAACGCCGCTTCCCAACCGGCATAGTAGTTGTCATCAAAACCGAGCAGGATGCCTGCCGTTATCCCGTCCTCCGCTTCCGCTTCTAATATGTCTTCCACAATATCTTCCGCCGGAATCTCTGCCGGGGCCTGTTCCTCCACTGTACCCCGCTCCCGATCACCAGGGGGAATCGTCGCGCACGAACTCACCGCAAGCACAAAAAGCGTGAGGCCGCTCAAAATCCATGCGGGGAAAACACTCGTTTTTTTCATATTTACTTTCACTGCCATCCGGCACCGCATTATACACGACGAACGTCGGGAGTGAACAGACCCGCTTATCACGTTTAACCACAGATAACGCCGTCCGCGCTTATACGTGTAATCGCTGATTAACTTGACGCTAATCCGCGTATCCCTATGTATTTGCTCATTTCAAGGATGGATTGGATGGGGGGCAGCCTCGTTTATTAAATTTTCTCATTTGTCTCTTGCCTCATGGGTATTTTTTGATTATATTTAGAGGTGTTCCAAAAACTGCAGTTTGAGAACCAATTCATTTATAAGTGTGTCTTAAAAAAATCGCGATTTAAAAATTTTTGTAACTATTCAGCCGCATGGAAAATCAGGAATAAAAACCACGGAAAACGTGGACAAGACGCGGAAAAGCAGGATTACAGAGTAAAATTCCGCGTGATTCCGTGCCTTCCGTGGTTAATTCCTTGGGTTTCATTGATCGACTGAATAGTTAC